>CAYNCW010000129.1:0-7626 GCA_964395635.1 uncultured Oscillospiraceae bacterium | reverse complement strand
CAGCACATTGCATAGTTATATGCCGGCTGTGTATTAGTGAATATACAAAGGGCACATTAATTGTACATTTCTGTTTCCAGGCAGAAACAAAAATTGGTGTACGAAATTATAGTCGATAGTGGTATAGTATAAACTGCCATAGAGATTATGAATTATGGAATTATGAGGAGGATATTATATAATGTTTCGCACAACCATCACTGTAAAAAATAGAACCGGGCTCCATGCTCGTCCTGCTTCGCAGCTTGTAACCCTTTGCCAAAAGTTTGAAAGCCAAATCCGTATTATTGATGGCACCAATGAAGTGGATCCCAAAAGCATAATCAGCATACTCTCCGCAGGCATAAAGCAAGGAACCACCATAGAGCTGACAACCGAAGGTACCGATGAGCAAGAAGCAGGGGAACAGCTGGTAGGATTTATAGAGTCACTCACCGAATAGACTATCTGTTTTATGTTTAAAGGGATTGCATTAGGAGGTCGCTGTATTGGAATTAAACAGCAGATGCATACAGCTTTTGCGAGAGGTAACCATGAGCACCGATGGGGTGGCGGTAACTGAATTGCTGGTTCGTCTGGGGATAGCACGACGTGCGCTGTATTATGATCTGCCCAAGATTAACGATTGGTTGGCCTATTACAAGCTAGGAACAGTGGAAGTTACCGGCGGCAAGCTTGTACTATACAGCGAAAACAGCCGGGAGGTAGCAAGACTGCTCAGCAGTTTTTCCGCTTATCATTTTTCGGTGGAAGAGCGAAGGGCAATGGAAATACTGTGTATTGCCTTGGATGCGACACCGGTCACCAGCGAACGCCTCCAATCCCTTTTGGATGTCAGCAAAAACACTGTTCTAAACGATATTAAGGAATGGAAGGTGCTGCTTGAGCCCTTCCGATTGCGTATTGACAATACAGGAAAAAAAGGCTACCGGTTGTTGGGGGAAGAGGTGGCGGTGCGAAAGCTCATTGGCCAGCAGCTGTATGTGTTGGAAAACGAGTATCCCAAGTCCACACTTGTTTCGCTGCTGCAAAACTCTCTGGCAACCCTGACAGGAAACCACCGGGTGGACTTTCGCAATCTGGTGAAAACCGGTGTGCAGGATTATGAGCACAGCATCAATACATGGTTGGTGCTTAGCGAAATGGACTATGAAATAGCCATGATATTGGCTGCCTGTATTCGCTATATCAAAGGCTTCCCCTACAAAATGGACGCCCAAGAGAAAGAGGCACTGAAAAACACCCGGGAATACAGCGCTGTTTTACTTATTATTCGTAAACTATACGATGCAGACATTGATCTGAGACTGGATGAATCCTATTATATAACCATACTATTCTTGGGAATCAAAAACTTTGACTTCAATTCTTCCGCTGCAGAAAACAGCTATATTCAGCAGTTTTCCATCAATCTGGTGTATAATTTTGAACGCATTGCCTGTGTTTCCTTTGAAGATAAACGCCAATTTTTAAACCGCCTTTGTCAACATATTCGCCCCATGTACTACCGACTCAAATACGGTATACGAGTGGGCAACACCTTGTTGGATCAAATTCAGGCCATGTACACCTCGGTATATGAATATACCCGCCGTGCAGTGCAGCGAACCGGCGGTGAGATGAACAGCCTGATAACTCAAGAAGAACTGGCATATCTGTGTATCTACATGGCCAGTTTTTTGGGAGAAGCCACCCCAAAACCCCAGCGCCAGCGCCAACAGGTGCTGATAATCTGCGGGGCAGGTGTGGCTGCCTCGGTTTTGCTGAGAGAGCAATTGGCTGAACTGCTAGGAGATGCATTTGAATATCACCTTGTTCCTGCACCAAGGGTGGCTGGGGAAAACCTGTCGGCGTACTGTCTCATTGTCACCACAGTTCCTATGGATGCAGGTGGCAACAAGGTGCTACAAACAGGGCCTATCCTCAGTGAGGAGAGCAAGAATCGAATTGTCAATATCGTCAGCGGCTCCAGCGAGTTTTTTTCCGCCGGACAGGAAGCCGCCGAAATTCTGGAGGTTGTCCGAAAAAGTGTGAAGCTTCAGGACGAATCTAGGCTATTGCGGGATCTACTTCGCTACACCATTCAGAAAGAACGGGCGATTGTGCCCCCAGGCCCTGCCCCAAGTTTGCGAGAGGTGTTGCAGGACACAAGCTCTATACGAATCAGCGAAGCCGATACCCTGGAAGCTGCTATTTGGGATGCAGGTGGTTTGTTGGGAGGAAGTTTGCACCGGGATGTGTTTGCTTCCGAAATGCTTTCCCACATCCATCCTCGTAAAGATATTTGTGAAATTTCCGATGGTGTAGCTTTGGAGTATTGCTTAAAAAGCAATATAGGCGGTGTGGGCATGGGTATTGTCCTGCTTCCCCGCTGTCATGTAAAGTTTGGCAATAAGGAGGTGCGGATGCTGGTGGTATTGGCCACTGTAGACAACGCTACCCACTATCCGCTTCTCAATGAAATATATCGCTATTTTGGTGACCCCAGATTTGGTCGCTTGATGCTGGATGTATCCAGCGAACAGGAAGCATCTAAAAGGCTGTTGGATTGGATGGATAAGGTGGATATACTCATGCCGGACCCCCCAAAGCCTTATGCTACCCTTTCAATCTATCCCCCCAATAAAAGGAGCTGATCCAATGAAAACAATACAGGGAATCGGTGGCTCAAAGGGATACAGCATTGGTACCGCTGTGGTAAAACAGGTGGTAGCTGTAGAACCTCCAAAGTTTACTGTTAGTGATTATGCCGCTGAAGAGGCCAGGTTTCGCAAAGCCCAGGACGAGTGCGAAGCTCATCTGAAACAGGTTCAGGCAGAAAGTGCCGCTAGTATTGGCGAGGAAGCCGCAGAAATATTTGGCGCTTACCTTATCATCCTGAGGGACGAAGCCTTTTTCAAAAAGGCACTCAACCGATTTGCATCCGAAGGCATTAATATGGAATACCTTATCTACGATGAATGCCAGAAGGTAGTCTCTATGTTTGCTGCCATGGATGACCCCTATTTGCAGGAGCGGGCTGTGGATATTGAGAATGTCTGCAACGAGATTATCCGCACCATGCTGGGTATTAAACACGAATTTACTATGGATGCCGCTATAAAGGATATGATTGTGGTGGCAGATGACTTAACGCCGGCAGAGACAGTGAAGATGGACAAAAGCCGTCTGCGAGGGTTTGTTACCGAAAAAGGCGGCGTAACCTCCCACACTGTTATTTTGGCAAAGGCATTGGGCATTCCTGCAATTGTGGGTGTGCAAGGTGCATTGGAAACCATTACAGATAAAGATAAGCTGATGCTGGATGCCTTTACCGGAACAGTTACCATTAATCCAGATGAACAAACCACCACAGAATTTCAAAAGCTGTGTGACCAACAAAAGGCTCAGCAGGAAGTGTACCTTCAGTCTGCTGGCCAGCCCGCACAGACACTGGATGGCTTTCATGTGGATGTGTTGGTCAACTCCGGTGATACCGACAGCATTAAGGCCTTTGATGCAGATAAATGCGATGGCGTAGGACTGTTCCGTACAGAATTTTTGTATATGGATCACAGTGACTATCCAGATGAAGAAACCCAGTACAATGCCTATCGCCATATGGCGGAGCAGGCCCAGGGTAAAGAGGTTATTATCCGCACATTGGATATTGGCGGCGATAAACAGATAGCCTATATGAACTTTCCCAAAGAGGAAAATCCGTTTTTGGGGTATAGAGCCATTCGTCTCTGCCTGGACCGCAAAGAGGTATTCCACACCCAGCTTCGCGCCATTTTGCGGGCCTCTGCCCACGGTAATATTAAAATTATGTTCCCTATGATTGTTAACCTGGGAGAGCTGCGTGCAGCCAAACAGTGTGTGGAAAAGGCCAAGCGATCTCTGGAACAAGAGGGTCTTGCCTTTAACCCCAATGTGCCGGTGGGCATTATGGTGGAAACACCCGCTGCTGTGTTTATCAGCGATACACTGGCAAAGGAAGCGGACTTTTTCAGCATCGGATCCAACGATCTGATACAATATGTCACCGCCACCGACCGTATGAACGAGCGTGTGCAACATCTCTACGATAGCTGCAACCTCTCGGTGCTCCGGGCAATTCGCATGGTGGCCAACAGTGCACGTGCTGCCTCGATTCCTTGGGGAATCTGCGGCGAGGTAGGATCTGAAGATAGGTTGGTGCCGGTATGGGTTGCACTGGGCGTTTCCGAGCTAAGTGTGGTACCTTCTCAGGTAGGCAGAGTCAAGCACTTGATTCGCAAGGCCGATAAAACAAAGCTGACAGCCCAGATAGACGCCATTTTGAATATGGCCACCATAGAGCAGGCGAAAGAGGCATTGGATGCCATATTGGCAGAACTGGACCAAAGCCTGTAAATTGTTCCTTGGCTACAGCGCAAAAATTGGCGACCAGTTAAGGAAAAAGCTGAAAACTACCGGAAAATCCGATAATTTATCGCTTCCGGAGGATAATAATACCCATGTCACTGTATACGGGCTAAGGAGGGCTTAATCTTGGAAAGTGTTTTAAACAAACGAAGCTGTATCTGCAAAGATAAAGCGCTTTTGCAGGACAAAGAGTTGCTGCAAAAGATGATGGAAACCATGATGGTGGTTCGCAAATTTGAGGAGAAGGTATTCGAGTTGTTCGGCAAAGGCATGGTTCACGGTACCACCCATCTGGGTATTGGTGAAGAAGCCACCGGTGTAGGAACCACTCTAGCGCTGACAGCTGATGATTATATGTTGGCAACCCACCGCGGTCACGGCCAGGCCATCGGTAAAGGCTGTGATGTCAACAGCATGATGGCGGAAATTTTGGCAAAAGAGACAGGGCTTTGCAACGGCAGAGGCGGCTCGATGCACATTGCAGATTTTGACAAAGGTATTTTGGGTGCAAACGGTATTTTGGGAGCCAATGCCCCTCTGGCCTGTGGCGCTGCACTAACCTGTAAGAAAAAGGGCCTAGAAAGAGTGAGTGTTGCCTTTTTTGGGGACGGTGCTTCCAACGAGGGCGCTGTACACGAAGCAATGAATCTGGCGGCCATTTGGGAACTGCCGGTTATCTTCTGCCTTATCAACAATACCTACGGTATGTCCACCCCTCTGGACAAAGTTTCCAAAGAAACTGACCTGACCAAGCGGGCTATTGGATACGGTATAAAGTACTTTGAATGTGACGGGAATGATATTCTGGATGTATATGTCACCGCACGAGAAGCCAGAGAATATACACTGAAAAACGGTCCCTGCCTGATTGTTGAGCACACCTACCGCACCTCCGGACACTCTAAAAGCGACGGCAACCTCTACCGTACCAAAGACGAAATTGCCAACTGGAAGACCGCCAATCCAATCAACCGGTTTTCTATCTTCCTGCTGGAAAACAACCTGTTTACCAAGCAAGAAATTGACGCTATGGATGTGAAAACCACAGAGATTATTGATGCGGCCGTAGCTTATGGCATGTCCTCTCCCGATCCTTCGGTGGATGGGGTGCTGGACAACGTGTACGCGTAAAGGAGGGCGAAAATAGTGAACAGAGAGATTACCTATGCTAACGCCATTAAAGAGGCAATGTGCGAAGAAATGCGGCGGGATTCCGACGTGTATTTGATGGGTGAAGACATTGGTGTATATTGTGGGGCATTTGGTGTATCCGGTGGTATGCTGGAAGAGTTTGGCCCCCAAAGAGTAATGGATACCCCCATTTCTGAAACTGCATTTGTGGGTGCGGGAGTTGGTTCTGCCGTTACCGGTATGCGGCCTATCGTTGAGCTGATGTTTTCTGATTTTATGGCAGTTTGCTATGACCAAATTATCAACCAAGCGGCCAAGATGCGGTATATGTTCGGCGGCAAAGTAAAGGTGCCTATGGTTATCCGCACCCCCTCCGGCGGCGGCACCGGAGCTGCTGCACAGCACTCCCAGTCGTTAGAAAACATGTACTGCCATGTGCCCGGCCTCAAGGTTGTGGCTCCCTCCACCCCCTATGATGCCAAGGGCTTGCTAAAATCCGCTATTCGGGATGACAACTGCGTTATGTTCCTGGAGCAAAAGCTGCTGTACCGCACCAAGGGTGAGGTTCCGGAAGAGGAATACACCATTCCCCTGGGTGTTGCAGATGTGAAGCGGGAGGGAAAAGACCTCTCCATTATTACCTATGGCCGCACCGTTCAAATGTCTCTTGTTGTTGCCGACAAGCTGGCCAAGGAAGGCAAAGAGATTGAAGTGCTGGATCTGCGCACACTCTCCCCCCTGGATACAAAGGCTATCCAGCAAACTGCTATGAAGACCAAAAAGGTGGTTGTGGTGCACGAAGCTGTTGAGTTTGGCGGCTTTGGCGGTGAAATTGTAAGCACTATTGTAAACAGCGATGCTTTCTACTATCTGGATGCACCCATCAAGCGGGTTGGCGCTATGTATAGCCCCGTTCCCTTTAACCCCATTCTGGAAAAGACCGTGTTGCCCAGCCCGGATCGTATCGAAGCTGTAATACGCGAAATTCTGTAATCAGGAAAACTGAGGAACTGTGCTATAACGCAAAAGGAAGGGAGTGGAGTTCTATGGCAAAGGAAATTATCATGCCCAAAAACGGCATGGCCATGGAGGAAGGCAAACTTATTCGCTGGCTGAAAAATGTTGGCGACCGTGTAGAAAAAGAGGAGCCCCTCATTGAAATAGAAACCGACAAAATTACCATGGAGGAACCGGCAGCAGCTTCCGGCATACTGCTGGCAAAATGGGCGGAGGACGGCGAGACTGTTCCGGTTTTGGAAATTATCGGCTGGATTGGTGAAGAAGGGGAGGCAGTGCCTGAAAAACAGGCCGCTACCCCTGCGCAAGCCCAGGCAGCACCGGAAGAGCAAGCAGAAGCTGTTGCGGCTACAGCGCCTACAGCAGTTGCTGGTGGAAGCGGCGTGCCTGCTACCCCCTATGCCAAGAAATTGGCTGCAGAAAATGGTATTGACCTGGCTACAGTGGCAGTAAACCCCAAGCTTGGCGCAGTAACAGGAATAGAGGTGGAAGCAGCTGTTAAAGCCACTCCGCTGGCCAGCCGCATGGCAGCGGATATGGGTGTGGATCTGCGCACTGTCACCGGTACCGGCCATGCTGGGAAAATCACCAGTGCAGATCTGGCTGGTACAAAAGCTGCTGCTCCCCAAGCAGAAGGGGAAAGCATGCCTATGTCCGCCATGCGCAAGGCGGTTGCTCGCAATATGGTGGAAGCCCATACACAGATCCCCTGTGTTACCCAAAATGTGCGGGCGGATGTTACCCAACTGATGGAGTTCCGCAAGAAGCTGAATGAGGGCAGAGAAGTGAAGTTCACTGTCAACGACTTCATTGTTAAGGCGGTTGCAAAGGCCTTGAGTATCCATCCTGAAATGCTGGTGAGTATGAATGGAGACAACATCCTCTATCACAAGGGTGTGCATATCGGTATCGCTGTTGCTTTGGACGAAGGCCTTATCGTACCTGTAGTGCGGGATGCAGATAAACTGGGACTGGAAGCGCTGTCCACAGCGGTGAAGGACTTAGCACAACGTGCCCGCAGCGGCAAACTTGGTCCAGATGAATATTCTGGCAGCACATTCACCATATCCAATATGGGATCCTTTGGTATAG
>CAYNCW010000128.1:0-7650 GCA_964395635.1 uncultured Oscillospiraceae bacterium | reverse complement strand
ATGCTCAAATGGACTGGCAGAATCCATAATTGGGGCCAGATTCTCCTCCAACTCAGCGTCTTCTTCCCTGACAGGGTCACGGCTTTCCTCAGATAGGAAAAAGCACAAAACTATTTACAGACCCTAAGAATCTTAGTGGTATGCAAGTATGACCGAGCACATTGCCACAGAACTTTTCGTGGATATGATGCCAGTTATGGCCGATACGCTTCCATGAAAGAAACATGCCTGGGATACACCCAAAATTGCACCTGCTTTGTGATCCCAATGGACACCTAACCGATTCTCTGTTGCTCTATGCCAATAGGATGAATTTCATCAGCGGCTGTTGCCAACCGCATTATCCCTTAACGGTGTAATGTGCCAGGTTCGTCTAAATAAAATTGTCTTTCAATGTCGCTTTACAAGGAGCGTAAATTATATTAAGATTATATTAAGCAAATTAAATTTGCGGAACTGATAAAATATAAGACAACAAGGAGGCTAATTTATGACAGAAAATTACATTAATGAATGCACGCAAGTTTATGAAAGTTTTATTGTTGACCGATTTGGTGATGTCTGGGAAATATCACAACTGAATTATTATAATTCATCTTCATTGGATCAGCAGTTTACTGTCAAAAAGCTTGAAGGGATTTGTAGTATTACAAGCATAGTCAAGCATTCAAACAGCGAATATTTGTTTATTAAAGAAGATAATACAGTTTGGTTATTGCAAATCGGTTCAACACAAAGAAGTTTTACTTATACCCATTTAAATAATTATTGCAAAATAATAAAATTTCCTAAGGAATCAACTATAGTAAGTTATTATGGATTAAAAAAGGATGGGACTGTATGGTCGATTTATGGTTCATATAAAGAAAGTCAAGTGGAAGGTTTCGAAGACATTAAAGACTTTGCTGTAATGGATCACAACGGGCTTATCCTAACGGGCAATACTATTATGGCCCTTAAAACAGATGGTTCAATATGGTTTAGAGATACAATTCAAGGTAAGGCATGGAAATGTAATCAAATAGACAATGTTACCTCTATGCGTGCTAATAATGTTGTAAAAGATGGCATAGTTTATTATTTAGGCTATAGATATCAAGGCAGAGATAAAAGCTATGTTATCTATAATTGTTTCGAAGAGGAAAAAGATCGATATTATATAACACCATCCGGAAAAATTACCCGGTCCAACCCATATGTTAAGAATCAGCGATTCACGTCTAATCTGAAAGAGTATTTTGAGCCTAATGCATATGTTTTTAATGACAATAGCCTTTGGTATCATCCATCTGGTTATACATTGGGGGAAGAACAAAATGGTACTATTGATTTAGTATGCCTTTTTAAGGAAAGCGTATCACCAGATCTGCTTCTGGGCGCACGCGACTGCCCCATTACAGGCGAAATATCTTCCATACCCGTAAGTTTTTCTGGAAGGCTAGAGGCAATAACGGAATATAAATGGTATGCTCTTCGATGTATCGAGGCAGATTCCTATGAAATCACGATACAAACAAATGATCCCAGCTGCATCCAGATTGATGAGTACTGGCAAACAACTGATAATAACAATAAACTTAGATGGAACCGAAACAGCATATATGGTGCCAAGGGGTATTTGTCTTTAAAAGCTAATGATACTCTCTATATAAGGGTTAGTGCCAACATGGCCAAAGAATTTCATCCAACAGACTTTTCTGTTACCATTGAAATCCGAAAATTTACTGGTAAAGAGAAATTAACCTGTACAACAATATTTAACCAGTTACTCAAAGAAGACGGTAGCGCAATGGTGTGGAATGCAAATACAACCCTTACTCACTTCAGTAGTGTCGCTCGTATACGCGATATATTTAGTGAGCATCTCTTAAGGGATAATGGTACTGCCATCCGAGGTTTACATGTATTGAAGGCTAACGGAAGGAATATTAACCCATTAACAATCCCAAACATTATGCAGATAGCTGGCGGATACGCTCTTACTAGCGATGGACATGTTTATTTTATTATAAGACAATGGCTTGTTACCAATGGTATAAATGTAAAGGCGATCAGTGCGCGTAATCCTGGAAATAATGAAATAATTTTATTAAAGCATGATGGGAGTACCTGGTATTATAATAGTTATACTTCTTCAGGTATAGAAGTTACGCAACATGAAAACATAAAAGAAATATCCGGTTTCTTTGCATTAAAAGAAGATGGAACTGTGTGGTGCCCTGATTTTCTCCAAAAAAATATCAGTGGGTCAAACGTTGTTGCTTCTTGCTGGATGCAAATAGAAGGTCTTGATAATATTAAAACCATGGATCATGGACTGTTTTTAGACCATAATGGAGAAGTGTGGCAATGCACTACCGGCGCAGCTTGGAGCGCACTCAGCCAAATTAAAAAGATTGCTATCTCAGATGTGAAAATGATAGCAAGTTGCTATTCCCATTCTTTAGCTATGCGACAAGATGGCACCATTTGGGGTTGGGGGAAAAATACCTTTTGCACTGATATGCCTAAAGTACCCTCCTTTGACCATCCGGTACGCTGCATGGGCGCAACTGGCCCTGCCGACGATTACCCAGCTGATTTCAGCAAATTACCGGTTATTCTTCTGCCACAGGATGAGACACCGATGACTATTGACGGTACTATTAATTATCTGGAGGACAATGATTCCTTTGCCATCAAATCTGTTTTGGACAGTACCTATAAAGTGGAGTTTACTTGCGACTCCCCATATGTCAAAGTACAACTTTACAAGGGCAATAAAAGTATATCTGACAATCTTCCCATTACCAGCATATTTTATGATAATGATGTTCTCTATATTCGCGTTTACCACTTGGCTAATGAATCGTTTTCTCCCACCAGCTATTCTCTACAATTAACACGTATTGTAAATTCTACCGAGGATATTACCCAACTTGCTATTACCGGTGGCCATACTTACCGAATTCCTCTTTTAGGCAAAAGCCTTCCTGGGATTGATGGAATATTGCGGGAACGGCTACATGTTATCTACGATCCTACTAAGCTGCAATTAATTCAGCACAATGCACCCCACCCCCAATTGCCGGATGTGCAACTACCCTATCTCCAAATTCTTAAGCAGGAAAGCGGAAAAGTAGTTATGCGTAAAAATAAGTCCATTAATTCAGGGTATGTATGGACAGGACATGTATCATTTATGGAATTTAAGGCTCTAAGCAGCGGTACAACTGAAATTAAAACAATTAGCGAATTTTAGCTAATATTACACATTGGAGAGAAAAACATGACAGAAAATAACAATTATCCAAATCCGCTAGAAAACGATATCAATGAAGAGTATATTAGGATCCAGGATACATCAGTAGAAGCACATTGTGTCCCAGAATCCTCTGAGTTAGGCATCGAGCATATTGATATAGGGAATATGGCAGTTGCATCCGATACATTGCTGGATCCAAAGTCGTATCCACAAGCCCCATTTGGATACCACAACTCAGAGACTGAGTCGGTAGCGCTCAATAGTGGCACCCTTCGGATTACAGAAACTGATTTTGTACTACCAGGCAAAAATGGGTTTGATTTTAGTATACAACGTTGTTACGATGCATATCGAGCAAATATAGAGGACATGACCCCGTATTTTGGCAGAACCCGGTATGAAACTTATCATGTTTACTGCGAGTATTTACAAATTAAGGGCCAGGGTGTATTTAGGGATATTTATTTTGAACGGGATATCGTAGAATCCAAAATTGATCAAATGATAGAAAATTACCAATGGGACTACGCAGACAGAGATTGGACACAAAGTGGTATTGACACGGTATTTTATAAGAAAAATTTAAATAATAGGTGGGTGTCATATGAATTTCCAGATGCTGTTATCGTCTCATGCGGTGATATTTACGCAAAAAAATCTAGTTATGTTGAAATGAAAGCCCTTCTTACTACAAGCAGAGACAATGGCCATTTGCCGCAGACATACGGTCTTGGTTATGGTTGGAGCTTTTGCCTACCCTCTGTAGAGATGGTACCAATGGTAGATAGAAGGCAAGATACGATTTTTAAGAAATTTTTGCATCTGGATGATGGTCGTACTTTTGAGATTACCGGATCTTCACTAAGGGGAACACTCAATCTAAAAGACTACGAAAACTCCAAGGAAATAATAGTGGAGGCTGTGGTTGAGCAATATGTGCCAGTCAAGCATCACTGGGTGGTCACCTATAAAAATGGGAATAAGGATTATTTTGAAAGAATAGGAAGTGCGCAGGATCCTGAGGGATTCAAGTTGACTGGTCGTCAAGATAAATTTGGAAACCTCATCCAATTATCGCTTCAAGACCATGGTGGCATGACAGTTATCGATACATGGGGCAGGAGTATATCACTTATTAAGTCAAGTAACGCACTGGTATGGAATTTGCCAGACAACAAAAAGATTATCTATGAGACAAATGGAAAGACCCTCTCAAAAGTGCGCCGCAAGATAACAGGGGATCGTTATCAGGATACAAGTTATGAATATGAAAATAAGCCAGTTAATGCAGCCTATAGCTCTACTGACTACGGCGGAAACACAGTGAGCCTAAATTATCAACTTTTGAGACAAATACGTCACACCACAGGAGCGGTAACACAATATGAGCATAACCAGCTTTTAACTTTTGAGTCTGGAGGGTATATGCGGCAATCCTGGGGGATTAGCATGCGGCAGGATGTTGCCAATGGCACATTTAATAGGACCTCATACTGGTATACCGAGTCCAATACCGAATCGGAAACCAGTGTTAAGTCTGCGACAGTTGAACGAGGTGTTATTAGAGAAATACATACCTTTAACCAAAAAGGTTTACCTGCACAAAAAGAGGTCTATAACCTTACTGGCGGTAAGGTTATAAAGATGTCCCAAATCAATTATCAGTTTGGAGAAAACGCTAAAGAATCCAATTTTAAGCTGCCTATCCGTCAAGAGAGATTGGAATTCAATCCACAAGGGCAGTCATTACAAAAAATAACGCAATGGTCCTATACAGCAGACTTTAAGGGTAATGTGAGTGAAATAAGAGAAGAATATTCTGCGGAGCCCTCAAAAAATCAAGTAACCACTATAGGCTATGATCCTAATTACAGCATTCCTTTAACAAGGGAGTATCAGAAAGATGTTACTACCACCATTTTAGAACAAAAGATCTTGGGTGCAAATGGACTTGCAGTAGAGTGGTCTAAAATGATCGTAAACGGAACAGTTAAACAATTAACACAGTATTTTTATGACCAAAACCATAACGTCTCTACTGAGCGCAGATATTATGGAACCTTAAATACACTTACAAGCTATCACGAAACAGTATATGGTTATGGAGACTACCATTACCTTCCTGTAAGCAAGAGTACATCCGGTGTAAAAAACGCAAGTAGCGGGCTAATCGTTTCGCCAAATGGTGGAGGAGTTATCAAAGAACTGTTTGAGTATGACTCATATGGCCGTACAATCAAGAAATCTGATCCAAATAATTATGTAACTTTCCTAGAATACGATTTGCTTGGGCGCTTGCTTAAAGAGGTTTATCCCGATGGAACGAGCAAGCAATATAATTATGATGACACAGGCAATACAGTTATTGCCACAGATGAAAATGGAAATAAAATAAAGTATATCTACACACCCTTGGGGAAAATCAGCAAAGTACATGCACTTGATCCGGAAACCCAACTGTCAGAATACCTCTATGATAGTTTGGAGCGGTTACAGTTTCATCGAAAATACAATGCCGCAGGTGCTATAAAACGCACTTTTATCTATACCTATGACCATTTAGACCGTATTACAAGCAAAACAACAACAGGCAATGGCGTAAATCAGGAAGAGCTAACAAAATATGAGGATATATGGCAAGGCAACAGATACCGAGAAACTAAAACCATTGCAGGCGATTCAAATGCACCGACCATAACAACAACCGTATACAAAAACCAACTTGGACAAATTGTCTCGCAAGGCTACATCCTGAATGGATCAGAGCATCTCGATTACTATACCTACGATAAACTGGACAATCGGTTGTCACATCGCACTGCTCTTGACGTATCAAAAGGCTGGAGCGGTACATCATGGGAATACGATTACGCAGGACGAATTACAAAAGAAACCAATTCTCTTGGATACTACACATCCTTTTCCTATGATGCGCTAGGTAACCAGGAAAGCCATCGCAATTTTAAAGGTGCGGTCACAAAATATACCTATGATGCCATTGGTCGAGTTGTGCGCAAAGAAACCCCATTTGAGGGGGAGTATTATACATTGATACAGTATGAGTACGATCCGGCCAGCAATCTCCTGTCCCAGCGGGTGAGCAGGCAAAAACCTGGGCAAGCGTTACGGGAGAGTGTGACTGCATATACATACGACAACCGAAATCGTCGAATAGATACAACTCTTTATGAAGAAGATGGTGTTCCCAATACAAGCAGGGTAACCTACTATAATACTGGCAACAGAAAAGAACTGTATGTCGGTATCCGCAATGGGGATGTGGGCAAATCTCAAGTGACGTCCTATTCTTACGATCAATATGGGAACCTATTGACTATCACAGATACCATGGGTGGCTTGGAACGGTACCAATACGATAGCACAGGGCTGTTACAAAGCAAGACCGACCGTAATGGAAACACAATTTCCTATACTTATGACGGACTTGATAGGCTATTGACACAGACTATTAAGAATAACGCCAATCAGGTGACCGGCGTTAGTGGTATTACCTATACTAAAACAGGCGAGAAAGCAAGTGAATACAACAGCACTCTTACGGTAACCTTTCGATACGATGCACTGGGGCGTTTGAATATGCAGCAGGAAGGAGATGTAACCAAGACATATAGTTACGATCTTGCTGGTAAACGAACAGCCTTTACCTTGCAGGTTAATGGTACAAACCAAATTCAGATTCAGTATGTATATGATGCATTAGGGCGGCTTGCTGAACTTAACCAGGGAGGTATACACTTATCTACCTATAGCTACGACCAGAACGGTAACTGCATTGGTATAAACTATGCAAATGGCACAAATACAGTTTGTGAATACAACCTTGCTAATTTTATTACAAGGCTGAGCAATTACAAGGGATCCGCTGTGCTATCGTCGTATCAATACACCTATTACCTGGATGGCAACCAAGCACGCAGAGCCGACCATACCGGCTTAACTACAGATTACACCTATGATACAATGGGAAGAATTAAAGTGGAAGAAGAGTCGGGGGGCAGAAAGACTGTATACGAATATGATCAATATAGCAACCGTGTCAATCTGAAGTTAATAGGAACCGAAGGCTATACCACCACCTACCAATATGACCAACGTAATCGAATGTTGACCCAAACAAAGCAACAGGGAAGATCCACCGAAACATGGAAGTATTACTATGATGCCAACGGTAACCAAATTGGACGCCAATGGGAGGAAGTTTCTGCGTCAGTGGCGGAGGTACCCAAACTTGTAACAATCGACCGAGAAAAGCTGAATATAGATACCACAATCATGGAATTTCGCAGCTACAACGGCCTGAACCAACTTATCAGTGTAGAAAGCGATGGCGCAAAAGTTGCATATACCTACCGCCCGGATGGATTACGGTATAGGAAGGTGTCAAC
>CAYNCW010000127.1:0-7651 GCA_964395635.1 uncultured Oscillospiraceae bacterium | reverse complement strand
ATCTAGCGTTTTGGTATATTGCTGCAAATACTCTTCAAAATGCTTTTGGCTGGTTTGTAGCTGCTCATAAGCTTTATTTTGGCGCTCTGCGTTGTCTACAAAAATAATCATATCCCGGTAACCCACACGCTGTTCTTGTATGCTGCGCTCTAAAGAAGAGGCGATATATACACCTTCTAAATACACATTGAATAAGTTGGATTCATTCTGGCTCAATCGGCTCAAACCAAATATTCCGGCAGTACCAGCAATGGCGGTTAAAACAGAAATAATTGAAAAAGCGGTTAATAGCTTGGCTTTTAATTTTAAATTACGCATGAAAGCCCATTCCTCCATTCAGCTTTGTCTTGCTTGGCAATACATTCAGTTTTCCCGAAAACGAAACAAGAATTACCAGAATAAAAATTTACCAGTGCTACGCAATATGGCCATTTATTCCTATATTCGGTTGAAAAATTCATAATAAAGCAGTATGATACTAGGTATTGATATGCTATATACATAGAAAGGAGCAGCGTTGAAGTAGATGAAAAAACGAGTATGTTCTTTTTTGGCACTGTGTATTGCCCTTGCATGTATGGT
Source organism: uncultured Oscillospiraceae bacterium (assembly GCA_964395635.1). Lineage (GTDB taxonomy): Bacteria > Bacillota > Clostridia > Oscillospirales > Ruminococcaceae > WRAV01. Next base: position 7,069 of record CAYNCW010000127.1, on the reverse strand, counting down.
GGTTCCAGCCTTTGCTGCCAATGGCGAACGATACAGTGTACAGGACTCCATAGCTCATAATCAGCGTGTGCAAGCGAAAGCCGATGAACTTAGGCAAAAATATGCCATAGCCATCTCCTATCCCACCTTTACACAAGATGGACAAGAAGTGGCAGGCGTTTTTCCAGAAACTTTGGAAACTTTGGATATGGCGCTGAGCTATGTAACACCGTATGTGGTGCAACAGGTTTCCCAGTACTATCAGCAGACCACAGGCTATCGATTGAAGTTTACCTATTCCTATCAGGATATGGCCGGTGACGGCAACGGCGGAATTGAAATGACGGTGGGCGGTTTTGATGACAAAACAGGGGTTATTCATCTGTTTATCCCACGACCCGGCCGAGGCGCTATGATTACCGGGGATGCACCAATGACCATAGTACATGAGTTTGGACACGCCCTACACCTTATGTTGGTGAATAAATACGACATGGGGGAGTTGGAGCAGTCCTGGAATAGCTACAATCAAGGAATCCCCTATTCCGAAGCCAATATTGCCAAAAATCCAAGTCCATTGGTGTTTATCTCAGGATATGGGGCCACCAACTATTACGAGGATTTTGCCGATACCTTTGCCCATGGGTTTGTGTGTTCCCGTCCGGGGCTGGGGCTTTCCAAACGATTGACCGATTCTGGGGGGAACCTAACCGCCTTGGGGCAAAAAATACGCAAGGTTGAAGCTGTACTCACTACATATTTTCCGGACTCTACCCAGGCACATAAAAATTTCAGCAAGGTATTTTCCACACCTGGTGCAGTTCAGTACCAGGGGTTAACCTTCTCCGGTGTGTACCTTCAGCACATGGGCTATCCCGAAGCAAGATATTTACCGGTGTACTATTTGTCGTTGTTTAACGATATTCCTGAAAGTGGCTATACCTGGATACCTGAGTTGGGCGGTTGGTCCGCCAAGGATAGCACTGGGCAGATGGTTGTGGTTTTCCCGGAGCTAACCTATCATGCTGCAAATCGATAAAAAACAAGCCTGCACCCAGAAGTGGTGCAGGCTTGTTATATATCAATAATGGGGCTATCGTGGTCAGGCAATAAATGGGCGCATTTGGCAAGCAAGGCCTGATCCTCTGCTGTAAATTGTGGGGGCACAGAGCGAGAAAGTTCCAGCAAGCGGTTTTCTGCAGCCTGGACGGACAGGGAAAAAATACTGCATAGATCCTGGGGCAATAAGGAATGCACCAAGCGTTTGGCCAGAGCATGCACCAATATCTGTGGTGCCAATAGCTGTGCGGCAAAACAATTGGCTTCCGATTCCTGTATGTCTCCGTCGGTTTCGTGCTCCAACAGGATATGCCCCACCTCATGAGCTAAGGTAAATTGTTGCCGCTTTGGGTTTTTGTTTTGATTGTACAGCACTATGTAAAACACACCACCATTTTTATGCCGCACAAAGGTACACCCGTCCTGTAAAAAATCGCTGTTTTTACCGCAAAGGTGATCCAGCGTGGTACAGGTAATCGAGCAAAAATGGCTCATGGTATCAAATAGTATTGTCTGTTTATAGCTAAGTTTTGTCACATCTACACGCAAACTGCGCAGCCGCTGCCCCAAGAGAAGTTGGGTAGCGGCTGCTTTGGCGCGGTGGTAGTCGGGTTTCATGGAAAAATGCTACCTCTTTTTTTTCTTTTCGGTGACATCCATGGCTTCCAGATATAGGTCGATATTGTCTTCGAAGGCTTTGATAATGCGTTCTCTCTGCTTTGGTGGGATTTTTTCCGCCCTGCGGGCCAGAATGAGCAAACGCTCTTCTTCTGGGCTTTGCACCAAAATAGAATCCTCAGTTCCGTCGCGGAAAAAGAACTCGATGGAAACGCCAAAATAATCAGCAAGCTTTTTTAGGGTAGGAGAATCCGGCGTGGAGACCCCTCGTTCGTAGGCGCCGTAGGTTTGGCGCTTTACCTCCAAGAAGTTGGCGGCCTCTTCCTGGGTGATACCTCGTTGCTTGCGGATTTCCTTGAGTTTTTGTGCTATCATCTTCATCACCTTTCCAAATCACAAAACCTTCCGCTTGCCCTTAGTATAGCAATTTCGGTTTGCGATTGCAAGTGTTTTTATAAAAATAGTAAATCCTTTGTAGCAAAGTATAGTTATATTGAAAACTGTGGTTGCAGCAATAGGAAATATGAAAATAAAATTTGCAAACAAACACAAGATTGATATATAACTATCCCAAATGTGGGGATGATTTTGGGTGGAACTGCTGGTTTTTCTCAGAATAAGTTACCTTGACACTGGATCAAGTTGTGTAGTACACTGAAACAATGCCAAGCAACACAGTATTTTTAGATGTATGGGGGAGCAAAATGGAAAAAATAATGACCAAACAGGAGTTTTGGAAATTGAAAACGCCTAAGTATATTCGTATTTGGGTGCTTCTTGGGGCAGTATTGTGCTATGTGACGGCAGCACTGACCTTGGTGGTTGCTGTTAGTATTGGCTGGGCATTTTTATTGGATGCATGCATAGCCCTGACCTTGGGGCTGGGAATACAAGTAAAAAAGAGCCGTATATGCTCAGTGATGATTATGGCCTACTATATTGGCTCTAAGCTGCTGCAATACAAGGTGGGCTTTAATGGAATGAATTTGGCTGCTATTGCTATGGTAGTGCTGTTTTTAATTGCTTATGCTTTGTGTATCTACGGTACCTTCCAGTATCAAAAACTATGGAAACAGTATCAGGACAGTTTAACAGCAGTATCTAATGAAACTACCGCTGAATAATCCGTGAAAACCGGGACTACGCAGTCCCGGTTTTCACTTAAAATAGCGCTAGAAATGCAGCATGTATTTTGGCCTATTGTAGTTCATAGTTTCTGGTGCTATACCCCAAATAAAGGAACAGGAGACCATTTTATGGCAGGAGAAGTAACAATAACGCTGCTGGCCAATGCCGGTGTTTTGGTGGAATACAGGGGTTTGCGATTTATGGTGGATGCAATTCACCAAACGCCGGGACATGTGTTTAGTACCTTGTCCGCAGCACAGTGGGAGGCCATGTATGTAGGAGGTGGGGTTCTGCGGCATGTCCCATATCTCTTGTTTACACATCATCATCCAGATCATATCACGCCACACATGGTGGAGGAGTATTTGGAATACAATAAGGTGGAGGGGGTATTTTTGCCTATGGATGGCTCTACCTCCATGGAAAAGGTAAAAACCCAGGCAGGTAGATTGGGTGTATCCACCTATGCAGTACCATATGCGGGGGAAAAGCGCTATCAGTTAACCCCGGGTGCTGCGGTAACCGCGTTTGCCACCCGCCACATGGGGGAGCAGTACCAGCATGTGCGGCACCACTGCTATCTGCTGGAGCTTGGAACAGTTCAGCTGCTATTCACTGCAGATGCAGAGTACATCCCGGAAAATTTTAGCGTGGTAGCAGAAAAGAATATTGATGTGGTTTTTGTTAACCCACTGTTTTATCACAACCAGCCGGGCAGAGATCTGTTGGTTGAATTGATCAAACCCCGGCAAACAGTAATTTACCATATTCCTTTTGCATCGGACGATAAGGGGAACTTTCGCAAAATGGTGGAAAGAAGCATAGAGCGATATGGGGAGATGCCCTTTGGTATAACTGCCTTTTCTGAGCCGGGCCAAGAGCTTGTTCTATAGCGGTAGAATAAAAGGGAACCGGCATCTGAAGTGCCCCTAAAAAGCTAGACAGTATGGTACTGTCAAATCTTTGGGGTGCTGTTCAGCCAGCCGGTTCCCTTTACTTATCATAAATATTAATATAATCGATCCACATATTTGTGCATGAAATCTCGGTTAATGTCTTGTGTATAAGGGTTTTTAATGGTGGTAAGCCTGTCTAAATTCAGGTGTGCCCCTACAATATCCGGCTCGTAGCGGCCACCGCATTTGGAGATTACACCATTTTTGTGCTTGACCATCTCGTTGGGGGCAAAAACAGCAGTGCCGCCTTCTAAGGTCATACCAAAGCCAGTGTCCCCCACCAGTGTGCTTTGTACTCCATAAACCTTTTGTTCCTGGACACGCATGTTTAGTCCCAATGCGGCGGTGATAGAGTTGTATTCCCCGGAATAAGCGGTGGGGCAGAGCAGCATTTGTGCCCCAAGCCCTTTGGCAATCCGAGCAGTTTCAAAGTAATCGGCATCCGAACCGATAAGAATGCAAAGTCGACCCAAGGGGGTTTCAAAAAGCCGTATTTCAGATGCAGGCACAATTCCCAGTTGTGATTCAATATCGTTGAGGCTAATTTTATCCTGATAGCCTGCCAGTTCTCCGGTGTTGCTGAATAAAAAGGCCCGATGTACCAAATCCTCCTCTTCAAAGTACAGAGAGGATCCTGCCATAATATAAACGTTGTGCCGAGCTGCCAAAGCAGCCATGGTGTGAAAATAGGCCTCAAAGATAAAATCAGAGAAATAAGAAAGGGTCTCGTAGATAACCGAGGATTCGGGTATTTTGGCGCCATCTGGAACTTTTAGCTTGTCCAGCACATTAGCAAACTGGGGCGCCAGTGAAGCCGGTAAGAGTCCGGCATAGGCAGGGAAGCAGACCAGCTGTGCCCGCCGATTCACAGCATCCGCCACATAGAGGTTCATGTCAATAACATATTCTGCCAAGGTTGTGTACTGCTTGAGCATAATTTGCAGTGCTGCAACATTTACAGCCTCGGCAGATGCAGTATACAAAGTATCGGCTGGTTCAATATCCAGGCGGCCAATAATTTTATCGATCTCTGCCGGAGAAACCTTATAAGACATACGTAGCGCAAGATTAGACATTGTAAAACGATTCATGCTGCCCGCTCCTTATAGTAGTCAGTTGCTTCTATTATACCTTTTTTTGTATGTTCCATCAAGGGGAGTTGTCTGCCGGTATTGCATTCCATATAGGTATAGGGTATACTGAATACTAAATAACAGGGCAAGCAGCAACCCATTGCCGGCAATAACGAAACGGAGGCTTTATAAGTATGGACAAAAATTTGCAGTCTATTATTGAAAAACGCATTGAAAGAACTATAAAATCGCTAAATGATAATCGTTTTGATGCCCATTTTGTCCGCTCCAAAGAAGAGTTGTTTGCAAAAATAGATACCTATCTCTCTGAAGGTGCATCCTGTTCTGCAGGGGGTTCGGTTACTCTAGGGGAAACCGGTGTTTTGGACTATCTGCGCTCTGGGAAGTATCAATTTTATGATCGCTATGCAGAAGGGGCTAATGTTGAGGAGATTTTTATCAAGGCCTTGTCTTGTGATGTATACTTTATGAGCACCAATGCCATTACCGAAGACGGTATGCTATATAATGTGGATGGCCGCGGAAATCGGGTTGCACCTTTGGTATTTGGCCCCAAAAAGATAGTGATAGTTTCTGGATATAATAAAATTGTTGTAAATCTTGAAGCTGCTTATGCCAGAATGAAAGAAGTTTCCGGCCCTGCCAATGCGCTGCGGGTTGGCAAATCTACCCCTTGCACCAAAACCGGCCGCTGCATGGACTGCAAAAATCCTGAGCGGATCTGCTCCCATGCGTTAACCTGCAAGTACCAGATGGTTCCCAACAGAATTTCGGTTTTGATTCTGCCCGGCCATTACGGTTATTGATACATACCTGAGTGAGCGGGGCGGAGAATCTTCTCCGCCCCGTCACAGCAGTGTTTATCACCGGTGCACAAGCGGCTGTGGAAAACTTTGGGCCTTTGCCCTTTGCTTATGGAGGATCACAGATGGATACAACAAAGATGCAGTGCGATCTTCTTGCGGTGGAGGGGGCGCGCAATGTTCGGGATTTAGGCGGTTACACCACGAAAGATGGCTTAATTTTGCAAAAACGCAGGTTTATTCGATCCGGTTCTTTATGGGACATAACCCCAGCAGGCATACAGGCGCTGAGCACGCTGGGGATCGTATGTATTGTGGATCTGCGATCTCAATACGAAGTGGAGATCATGCCGGATAGTTTTTGTAATGGTCAGGGTATGGGGTATCATCATGTGCCGATGTTGGATCACATCCAGTCCAATTCTGCCCAGGGCTTGCTGGTGTTTCCAAACTCCATGATCGAAATGTATGTGGGGCTACTGGAGAATGACAAGCAAAAGTTTAAAAGGGTTTTTGAGATATTTGCCCAGCCCCACAGCGGCACTGTTTTGTTTCATTGCACTGCCGGGAAAGATAGAACCGGCATCACCGCCATGCTCTTATTGCAGCTGATGGGGGTGGATGACCAAACAATCATCCAGGACTACTCCTGGAGTGATAAGCTGTTGGAGCCACCCAATCTGGAGGATACCCCCTTCCCCCGGTATGTGTTTGAGTCCCGACCCGAAACAATGGAGGCCACCTTGGAGTATGTATACCGGGAGTATGGCTCGGCCCAACAGTATTTAGAGAGTATCGGGGTAAATAACCAACAACGTGAGACTATTCGCAACAAGCTGTTGGCTTAAATAGGCTTAACAACAGAAAAAGTCCCGGCGCTGCTAACGCCAGGACTTTTTGTAGAATGGTAACCCACTTACATTACAAACTTTATCTTTAAACGAAGCTTATCGCTAATCATGGCAATGAATTCGGAGTTGGTGGGTTTGCCTCTGCCATTGTGTATGGTGTAGCCAAAGTACGAAGTAAGCACATCCACATCGCCTCTGTCCCAAGCCACCTCAATGGCGTGACGAATAGCCCGTTCTACCCTAGATGGGGTAGTGTTGTTCTTTTTGGCAACACTTGGATACAACTGCTTGGTTATGGAATTGATAATATCCGGTTCCCGCACCGCAAGTATAATGGAATCCCGCAGGTAATGATACCCTTTGATATGTGCGGGCACACCAATTTGATGTATAATTTCGGTTACCATTACCTCCAAATCCACCTTGGAGGATCTATCTCTTTCCGGTAAGGCGGCAAAGTTTGCAGCAGCTTTTTGGGTATTGGCCGCAAGTTCCATGCACCGCTCCACCATAATGTCTACATCCAAAGGCTTAAAGAATACATAAGCAGCGCCATTGGCATATAGCTCCCGTTCCAGGTG
>CAYNCW010000126.1:0-7652 GCA_964395635.1 uncultured Oscillospiraceae bacterium | reverse complement strand
TAGAAGGGAGGACTTATGTATAACTACTATCGCCTGTTTCGCGCAGGCAACAAAAGGCCCCAGGACCAGAAAGAAATGACATCTGGTCTAACATTAGGCATAACCTCCTTCTTGCTGCTGCTAATCCACCTTATGTTTTTGGTGTACTTCTATTCTCGCAGCATAACACCCATGATCTTGTTAAATATGGCAAGTGTGATTTGTTATATTTTTGCTTTACAAGCCAATTATCACCACCATTCAACAACCTGCAGTTTAATTATGGTTATTGAAGTATCTATATATTGTCTGGTGTCCACCTACTTTATTGGTTGGAATGCCGGCACACAAAATTTCCTGCCCATTATGGTGGCGCCTTGCCACCTTATATTCAATCATTCCAGGATACGCGCGTATATCTATTCCTCTATACTATCTTTGTCTATGGTGGGGTGCTATGTAATCAGCAGAGTATTTACACCGGTGCTGACTATAGATTTTTCGGTTCTGCTTTTTATGAACACTGTTGTCTGTATGATTGGGGCGGTGCTGGTGGTGGCGGTCCTGGATTTTAGCCATCGGGTTACCTTCGCCTATTTTCAAGATCGCATCGACAGTCTCACCGGTGAAGCCAACAAAGATGTTTTAACCCATATGTGGAACCGACGTTATGGCCAACAGTATTTGGAGAAGTTGTTTATAGACAACTCTACACGACAAGGTGCCTTTATTGGCATGGTGGACATTGATTACTTTAAAAGGATCAATGATACCTATGGCCATACAGTAGGTGACTCTGTACTTAAACAATTGGCCAAATTGATGTTTGATAACTTTAGAAGTACTGATGTGGCGTGTCGTTGGGGCGGAGAAGAATTTTTAATCATTTTAAACAATACCACCCATAGCGGAGCATTTAGAGCCTTCGACCACTTTCGTACAGTGGTGGAACAATCCACACTGAAGGCTGGAGATGCCAACATCTCAATAACTATTACCATTGGATATAGCTGGTGTATGGATAGTAACAACTATACGGGGTGCATCAACCAAAGCGATCAGGCCCTGTATTATGGTAAGCGAAACGGACGCAACAAAACGGTATACTATAGCGACCTTCCACTGGATCACAATTTACCGCCGTAACATGCCCTGCATTTGTGCCGGGCATGTTTTTTAATTTTTACGAATTGTGAAGATTCCATTACATTTTGTATATCATGCAGCATTCTGTAACTACTCTGGACACTTAAATACTGATGACAGCAAGAATGTTCTGAAACCTGCCCTGTAAAAGTGTTTCTATATCATGGTGTAATTGGAGGTTAACACAATGAAACGAACCATTCTTAGTATAGTGACAATGTTTGCCCTTGTGCTATCAGGATGCTCTGCATCCAACCAAAACAGATATACGCAAGACGTAGCCATGCCTGCTGCGCCCCCAAACGATTACACTGCTTCAGCTAAAACTGCATACTCCGAAAACGCACATGAAATTTCCCCCGAGTCCTATGATCTGGCTGCGGCGGATAAAGTGCCTGCCTCTTCCGGCAGCCTGCCCACTGTGCCTGTTAGCCTAAACAGTAAAAAGATCGTATACTCAGTAAACCTGCAAATGCAAACAACCGAATTTGATGCCGGGGTAAACAAAATCAAAGCTTCCACTCAATCTGTTGAGGGATTTGTGCAAACTTCCTATGTAGAAGGCAAAGGCATTGCCGAAGAATATATACGGAGAAATGCCTCCATAACCGTACGTGTGCCTGCCGCAAAATTAGATGCGTTTATATCCAATATGAAGGCTAATTTCAACGTAGTTCGAGAAGAGCAGTTTTCCGAAGATATTAGCGGGAATTACTACGACACTCAGGCGAGATTAAAATCCTTGGCCACTCAGGAGCAACTGCTAACCAAAATGTTGGGGGATTCTACCGAACTGAAGTACATGATAGAGGTAGCCAAAGAACTGCAAAATATTCGGTACGAAATTGAAACCCTCACCTCCGCAAAGCTTCGTATGGATGCGGATGTGGAATTTTCTACGGTAAGCTTAGAGCTTCAAGAGGTGTTTGCTTACGATGAAGAAATTGCCCCACCTATTACCTTTGGGGTTCGGGTCTCCCAAACCTTTCACCGCACCTGGATAAATCTGATTAACTTTTGTGAAAATACTGTTTTAGTCTTGATTTCACTGTTACCTCTTCTTGTATGTATGCTGCTTATTGGGGGGATTACGTACTGGGTTCTGCGCTGGCGCAAAAACAAAACACAAGAAAAACAGCCCATTCCACCTACCACTTTGGCGGAAGAGGCCAAGGATAAAACCGATAATGGCTAGACTCATGCCGTTTATCTAAAATGGATCAATAAAAAAAACTGCTGCACCTTTCTCTACATAGATGTTGGTGCAGCAGTTTTTTTTATTAAATAGTTAACTTGCGACTTATGCCGCTCTCCAGCCGAGAAGCAAATTTACCAAACACCAAAACCAGCCCAACATGCAGCGGATATTGCAATAGGTTGTTGAGTATCCGCACAGAAGTGTAGTATTTGCTGGCAACCGAACCATACATTATCAAGTTCCACAGGTAATTAAGGCCAAATACAGTTATACCCAGCACCAACAGCTGTGCCAGTGCTACACGCCATAGTTGCAATGGCTTTTTGTAAAGAAAGCTGGCATAGATGAAATTGGTAGCCATAGCGCTTACTGCGTACCCTATAAAGTAGGGGCCCATAGGCTTTGCTATATATCCCACCGTGTCTGCTACAAACCCAAAGGCCAATCCTGCAACAGGGCCGTATAGAATTGCCGCAATAGCACCGGGGATAAATGAGAAACTGACCAAACGAAAGGTGGGAGTTAGGTAGATATTGAACTGAGACAATACGAAATGCAGCGCTGTCAGCATGGCCATTACCACCAACGGCCGGGTTTTAAATACATTTTCTTTTTGAACAAGCTTTTTCAAATAAAAACACCTCCATTTTACAAACACGAATCATACCGTGTCGGCATAAACGGAAGTATCATTTCCATATATGCAACAGCGGGATGCGAAATATGCATCGCTAGGTAGATGGAACCCTATTCGTTCAGTCGGCAACTCCCCGTCCGTCTGACACTTAACGCACATATCCCTACTCTATTGTTTGTATACACCCACCAGTGAAAATGATTTGGTGGGCTACCCCATTATAGCAACGGCTTATAAAGAAATCAATAGGATTACTAAATACTTCACAAGATTTGTCGCACTGTAGAGGATTTTATGCCGCCCTCATGGCTGAAAAGCATTCTTTAGCTGTAAACAAACTATTGCCTATGTCCAACTAGGGCATAGGCAATTCCAGTTCATTATTCCAAATTAAGCTTACGCTGCAATAATAGATTGGTAACTATAAAACAGACTGCACTCATAAGTATCGCCAAAATAAAACACAACATCATAAAGTTGTTAAAATAGCTGCCGTTTAAAAGAGCATGTGGGTTTTGAAATACGCCAGTGGCGACCAAATAAGCGTTTGCAAGGATACCGCTAATGATTTGAGAAACAGTATTGATACCTATATAAGCACAAAAGGCGCCAAAGATGCGGTGTTTTTGCCAGAGCTGTCCAATGGCAATTGCACAGTATATTGGCAGAATGCCTCCAGGAATGGATATCAACAAATATACTATGGCCTCAAATGTCAGCATACCACTAGAAATACCCATAAATTGTGCCATTTGTCCCCATCCATAAGAGATGCTATCCACTACTCGGCCAATCAGCTGGCCATCCAACACCATTATACCCACAGAAAGCAGAGCAACCACCAAACTGGCAAGGGCCCACATACCGGCTATCAGCATTTTGGATACAATATGGAACCAGGTTGGCACTGGCAGGGTAAACATTAAATATCCTTGGTCGCCCAACAGGTTTTTGTAAAATCGTTGAATGGTCACCACCAAAACAAGAACGAATACAGTACAAAGCAACAAGGCATACACCGAAAGCAAAACTGTAAATATTAAGGACAATATCCAATTATCTTGATAGTGGTTTGCAAAGCTGACAATGGCATTGGAATAAAACAATCGGTTAATTACAGAGAATACCAAAATAACCCCAAACAACGGCAAGAAGGTTCTTGCTGTTGCTTTAATTTCATACTTCATCAATTTGCCTAGCATTGAAACACCTCCCTAAACAGCTCATCCACACTTTTCTGTTTCTCTTCTCTGATTTCATCAACCGAAGATGTAAGCATGATACGACCAGCAGAAATAAAGATTACATCGTCAATGGTTTTTTCTACATCCGAGATAAGATGTGTGGATAATAGCACAGTGGCGTTTTCGCTGTAGTTTCCAATAATCGTTTTTAAAATATAGTCCCGTGCAGCAGGATCCACCCCGCCAATGGGTTCATCCAGCAGATATAGGTCTGCATTGCGGCTCATAACCAATATGAGCTGCACCTTTTCTTTGGTGCCCTTAGACATGGTTTTTAGTCTATCCAATTGACCAATTTCCAGCCGCTGAAGCATTTCCATAGCCTTGCTCTTATCAAAGTTATCATAAAAATCCGCAAAAAAATCCAGCAGGTCACAAACCCGCATCCAATCCTCCAAATAGGTTCGCTCCGGCAAATAGCTCACCTGCCGCTTGGTCTCTATCCCCGGTACCCTGCCGTCAATCAAAATTTGCCCATAGGTGGGGGTCAACAAACCGCTGGCAAGTTTAATTAAGGTGGTTTTTCCGCTGCCATTGGGTCCTAACAGCCCCACAATACGCCCACGTGCAACCGAAAGGTTAATCGCATTGAGTGCTTCTTTTCCTTGGTAATGCTTACTTAAATCCACACACTCCAACAATGCGCTCATCTCTACTCTGCCTCCTCAGCAGCCTTTTGCAAAAGCTGCACACTTTCATTTTTGGTAATGCCCAAAGCGCTCATTCTTGCTAAAAATACTTGTATGTGTTCTTTGGCTATAGAACGCTTCGCCTCCATAATCATTGTCTCGTCCTCGGTAATAAATCGCCCTGCGGTGCGCTGGCTGTACACCAATCCTGACTGTTCTAGCTCCCCCATTGCCTTTTGCATGGTATTGGGATTCACTGCAGCCTCAGCTGCTAAATCCCGAACTGCGGGAAGCTTGCTGCCAGGTGGATATACACCGGAAACTATACGTAATGTGACCTGCTCCATGAGCTGTAGATAAATCGGTCTGTCGTCCTTTAGTTCCCACACATGTATTCCCCTCCGTTAACAGTATTGTACTATGATATTAATACAATAATACAGTTGTGTCAACCTTTTTCCGAAAGTTACCTTGTTTTTCAGCCCACTTTAATGCAATATTACAAAATTACTCTAAACAGGCAAGAATATTGCGTTTATTTTTACAATATGGTATGCTCATTTTATAAGCACTTCTTTGTTGTGATTGCATATCCACATGTAGTAAATGGAGGACGAGTTGTATGAATTTAGTAAAGACTATTTCGCTAATTGGGTTGGGTGCTGTGGGCAGTGCCTATCTGGCTAAAATAGCTGAAACTATCCCCACAGAGAATCTACGTGTCATTGCATCTGGTGCACGCAAAACCCACTATCAAGCAAATGGAGTAACGGTGAACGGCAAAAAACTGTTTTTTCCGGTTTATCATCCAGATGATGTGGTGGAACCAGCAGATTTGCTTCTAATTACGGTAAAGCATCATCATCTTGATCAAGCCCTGCTGGATGCCAGGCGGCATATTGGGCCAAACACCAGTATCCTTTCCTTGCTCAACGGCATAACCAGTGAACAAAAAATTGCAGAGGTTTATGGTGCGGATAGGGTGCTATATGCCTTGGCAATTGGTATTGATGCTGTACGCGAAGGGGGTGTTACCCAGTGCAAAAACTTAGGCACCATACAGTTTGGAGATCTGCACAACATCCCTGGTGAATATAGTAAAAAGGTCCAGCTGGTAGAAGCATTTTTTCAGCAAACCGGTATCTCTTATCAGATTCCCCAAAACATGTCCAAAAGCCTTTGGTTTAAGTTTATGCTGAATGTAGGGCTCAATCAGGTATCTGCCATTTTACACGCTACATATGGTGATTTTCTACGGTCTGAGAATGCAAGGGTTTTGGTAAGATCCGCTATGGAAGAGGTGGTTGCGCTTTCTCAAAAAGAGGGGATTTGCCTAACCCAACAGGATTTAGAAGACTGTTTAGAGAAAATTCCCACATTTAATCCAATAGGTAAAACCTCTACCCTACAGGATATTGAGGCCAAACGGCAGACCGAGGTGGAGTTGTTTGGTGGCACAGTGGTGGAGTTGGGGAAAAAGCACAACATCCCTGTACCGGTGAACACTCTACTGATGGGTTTGATTAAAGCTATGGAAGAGCTGTATCAAGACTGAATACCAACAGATTTTATCTGATGTGTCTAGTATACAACAATCTTGCTTATAAGAAACAAGAAGATAGCAGCCATTGCCAGCTACTATCTTCTTGTTTCTTTAAGCTATTATGTAGGTGGGCTGCACAAAATTGGGGCCATTAAGACCCGCAAAGATATTGTTGAGTAATTGGTAGACAACTGAATATGCCGTTTTAATATCCGTTTTATCTGGGGCATGCAAAACATAGGAGTAATATATCCCCACCAGCAAAAGAACCAAATCCTCTGCTTTGTTTTCTGGTTGCAGTTCTTGTTGGTTGCATGCATTCTCCAACAGTTCTTGGAAAATTGCCATTGTGTCATCATTAAAATGCCGCTGGGATGCAAATCCGCTTAAGACAACATTTCCAATCAAATCTCGAAGTTGAAGAGTGTCCGCTACCCAAAAGGCCATCAGGCGATATATTTTTTCGATATAGCTGCTAACCAAACCCAATTCTATATCCAGATAGCTGCGCAAATCATGGGTTTCTTCCTTAAAAAGCGCCCACAATACACTTTCTTTGCTGGGATAATAGTTAAAGAAAGTACCCCTGGAAATGTCTGCGGCTTCTGCAATTTCCTCTATATGGGTTTTTTCATATCCTTTTTGTTCAAATAATTGCTTAGAGGCCGCTAATAATGCATGCCTCACCTCAATCTTTTTGCGCTCTCTCCGTGTTTGTTGTATAGGAAAATCTCTGGTACTCATGATAGATAAACCACCGTTCAAGTTAAGAAATTATATGATGTTACCTAAAATAACTCAAAGATATTGAAAATTGCATACATTAGCCTTTGGGTATTCCTGCTGCTTTTAAATATGCTACAATCTCATCAAAGGTTTGCCAGGGAATATATGCAAGGTTTTCTTTGTCCAAAGCTCTGGCCAATTCTCCTCTGGCAAAAACTATATGGCTTTGCATAGCCATAGGCAGATCGGTGAGACCATCACCAATACAAATAGCGCGCACATAGTCATAGTTTTTCATTACCATTGTTTTACAAACCAGATCCTTTCCGTCGTCCCATTGGGAATATACCCGCATTGTTTCGCCAGAAAGATCCAACTGTGCAGTGTGAATATCCAGCATCCTTTGGGTATCTTGGCCAACAGCTGCCTCTACCATAGCTCTGAGCCCACCGGATATCAGTACAAAGGGTATGTTTGTCACCTGCAAATACTCTAAAAACCTTGAAAAGCCTTGTCGTATGCCGATATTGGCAAAGTAGGTGTATATGTC
>CAYNCW010000125.1:0-7658 GCA_964395635.1 uncultured Oscillospiraceae bacterium | reverse complement strand
AAACTGCTGGGAAACGGGCTTGTACTTCCTATGGATGGTGCAGCAACTGTGTTGGAAAAAGGCTGTATAGCATATGATACAACCGGAATTGTAGCTGCGGGAGATACAGCGCAGCTGCAAAGCCGATACCCTGATGCCCAGTACCAAGATGTGGGCGGCAGGGTGATTATGCCTGGCTTTATCAATACCCACATGCACATTTATTCTGCTATGGCCCGGGGAATGAACCTGCCGGGAGGGCCGGTTTCTCAAAACTTTTTAGAGATACTCAATAACCTTTGGTGGCGTATCGACAAAAAGCTGACTTTAGAGGACGTGGCCTACTCCGCATTAACCACCTATATAGACTGTGTGAAAAATGGCGTAACCACTATTTTTGACCACCATGCCAGCTTTGGGGAGGGTGCGGTAGAAGCCTCTTTATCTGTTATTGCCGATGCGGCACAAAAGGTAGGGGTGCGTACTAGCCTTTGCTTTGAGGTTTCCGACCGGGGCGGTATCACCAAAGCCAAGGAGACCATTGGAGAAAATGTGCGGTTTATCCAGTGGGCCAAAAAGCAAAACAACCCAATGCTGGATGCTATGTTTGGGCTTCATGCCTCCTTTACCCTAAGTGACGATACCCTAAAAGAGTGTGCAGAGGCAGGAAATGCGCTGGGATGTGGCTTTCATGTACATACAGCGGAAGGCATTGACGATCTTAGGGACTGTCGGAGCAAATATGGCAAAGGTGTGGTAGAGCGGTTTCACCAATTTGGTATCTTAGGAGAGAAATCCTTGGCCATTCACTGCATTCACATTGATCAGCAAGAGATGGAACTGCTGCGCAGCACCAATACACCGATGGTACATAACCCGGAGTCCAATATGGGAAATGCAGTTGGTTGCGCCGATATCCCCACTATGTTCTCCAAAGGGTTGTTGGTGGGGCTGGGCACTGATGGCTATACAAGCGATATGCTGGAATCCCTTAAGGTAGCCAACTGTATTCACAAGCATGTAGCGGGCAATCCATCCGCTACCGGGTCAGAGCCATGCCAGATGTTGTTTGGCAATAATCAAACAATTGCAGGGCGCCATTTTCACCAGAAAACAGGCGTTTTGGAGGTTGGGGCAGCCGCAGATATCATTGTCATGGACTACGTCCCCCCCACACCCCTCACCTCTGGGGGAGTGGGCGGTCATATTCTGTTTGGCATGTCCGGCGGTAGGGTGGATACCACCATTGTAGCCGGTAAAACACTGATGGAAAATCGCCGATTGGTAACGGTTGATGAAGATCAAATATGCGCCAAATCCCGGGAGCTTGCAGCCAAGCTCTGGGCTAGAATGTAATCTAAGTATCCCATGTACACTGCATATGGTTGGCAAAATCCGGTGCATGTGCCGCGTTTAAAATAGTGCATCTTATATGACCAAGTGTGTGTACGAGAAGAACACAAACAGGTTTTGACAGAAATAGGAAAGTGGTGTGTTTATGAAAAAAGAAACCCATAGCCTCAACCCTGCATTGTTTCAATGGACCGGCAAACTTGGCCTTAAGGAAGTAACACCTCTTGGCTTGCAGCATGTTGTAGCAGCAATTGTGGGGGTGGTGACACCGGCGCTACTGGTGTCCAATACCTGTGGTCTTGAAGGAAACGACAAAACCATTTTGGTGCAGGTATCGTTGATCATCTCGGCTTTGGCAACACTCCTCCAGTTATTTCGCATTGGGCCGGTTGGTTCCGGGCTGCCTGTAATCATCGGCATTAGCTTTGCGTACGTCCCCACCATGTTGGCAATTGGCGGCCAATTTGGCATAGCCACTATTTTTGGCGCACAGATATTTGGGGGTATTGCCGCATTTTTGGTGGGTATCTTCGTTAAACAAATTCGTGCACTGTTTCCACCAATTGTAACGGGAACGGTTATCTTCACCATTGGTCTGTCGCTCTATCCCACCGCTGTGCGGTATATGGCAGGCGGCTCTGCCAGTCCCACCTTTGGTTCTCCCCAAAACTGGCTGGTGGCATTTATTACCTTTGGCGTTGTGGTGTTTCTTACCCATTCTACCAAAGGTATTACCAAGCTGGCGTCAATTCTCATAGGCATTGTTGTGGGCTATCTGGTAGCCTTGGCCTTGGGTATGGTAAACTTTGAACCGGTTGGCACAGCAGGATGGTTTCAGCTGGTAGCCCCTATGCACTTTGGTATTCAGTTTGAAACAAGTGCCATTATATCCATGGTGATTATGTATGTAGTCAATGCGGTACAGGCAATCGGAGACCTTTCCTCCACCACCATGGGCGGCATGGACAGGGTGCCAACTGATAAAGAGCTTTCCGGCGGTATTATGGCAAACGGTATCACCTCGATTATCAGCGCATTCTTTGGCGGTTTGCCCACCGCTACCTACAGCCAGAATGTGGGTATTGTTACGGTAAATCGGGTTATCAACCGCATGGTGTTTGCCTTTGCAGCGGTTGTTCTTCTGATAGCTGGGTTTATTCCCAAGTTTGCTTCCATCCTCACCACCATCCCCCAAAGTGTTATTGGCGGTGCCACCATCTCGGTGTTTGCCACCATCACCATGACCGGCATCCGCATGATTACCACCAGCAAGCTTACCCCCCGCAACACTGCAGTAGTGGGCCTTGCAGTAGCATTGGGCGTAGGTGTCACCAGTGTTCAGGGATGCCTCCAGGGATTCCCCACATGGGTAGGCACTGTGTTTGGCTCCTCTTCGGTGGTAATTGCAACCATCGCCGCAATTTTCCTCAACCTGGTGCTGCCCAAAGATAAAGAAGAATTGTCAACCCCTCAGACATCAAAGGTTTCGGCTGAATAAAAACACATACAGAGTATGCCTGGATATAAAGGAGACTAGATATGGCAGATTTAAAGATAAACCTATGTGGTGTAGAATTCAAAAACCCCATTTTGACTGCTGCAGGCCCCGGTGCTAAAGATGCTAAGTTGTGTGAGCTGGCGGCAAAGGGCGGTGCCGGCGGCATTGTAACCAAAACCATATCCGATAAAGCTGCAGAAATTCCACGCCCCTGCATGAGTGTGGTAAACGGTGGTTTTTTAAACTGCGAATCTTGGTCTGAGCTATCCCCGGAGCACTGGGTGGCAGAGGAGTATCCCAAGATAGCCCAGCTGGAGCTGCCGGTTGTGGTAGGGCTTGGTTATACCAAAGAGCAGATCCGCAAGATAGCGCCTATGGTGAAGCCCTTTGCCGATGCTGTGGAAATGTCGGTGCACTATGTTGGCACCGATGTACAACCCATGCTGGATGCACTGAAAGCGGCAAAGGATGCCTTGGATGTGCCTGTGTTTATGAAGATGAGCCCCCATACCGACATTATTAGTATTGCAAAAAAATGTGAAGAAAATGGTGCAGATGGAATCATCCTCATCAACTCCTTTGGCCCCTGTATGGCCATTGATGTGGAAACAGGGCTTCCTCGTATGGGCAGCGAAAATGGATATGGCTGGCTGACCGGTGCTGCTATACACCCACTTGCTGTGCGAACCATCTACGAGGTTTCTAAGGAAATTAGCATCCCCATTATCGGTGTTGGCGGGGTAACAAACGGTATAGAAGCGGCGGAACTTATGATGGTGGGCGCATCGGTGGTGCAGGTGTGTACCGAAGCTATTGTAAAAGGGCCAGACACCTACGGTAAAATTGCAGCACAGCTCAATGATTTCTTGGATAAAAACGGGTATACAAGTGCCTCAGAAATTATCGGCCTGACCCATAGACGAATGGCAGAGCGCAAGGTAATAAAGGAATCCATACCGCCTATTGTGAAACCAGAAAACTGCACACTGTGTAAAGCATGTGTAAAAAGCTGTGTATACGATGCCATATCCTTCCCTGAAAAGGTGGCAATTGACCCACAAAAATGCTTTGGGTGCGGTTTGTGCGTCTCCCGTTGTCGGTTTGGAGCATTGGAAGTGGGCCGGTAAGAGTATATACACTGGCGTGATAGGTGTGTTGTGGCGGTGCTCCTTGAAAAAGCGTTGCTCATAGGCACCGCCGCACCATATGCTGTTTGAGGTTGTTTCTGCGGCAAAATTCGCTCTGTGTCCGGCGACCGTAGCGGATGCCCAGTATTTATAGACCAAGTCGCCGGAGAAAAGGAGCTTACCATGTACTCATTGCGTATAAACGGCAAGCCAGTGGAAGCAAAAGATGGCAACAAAAAGCTGCTGGCGTATCTTCGGGAGGATCTGGAGCTTACTTCGGTGAAAGAAGGCTGCAGTGAAGGTGCATGTGGAACCTGTATGGTTTTGGTGGATGGAAAAGCTATGCGGGCCTGTTTACCCACCGTTGCCAAGCTGGCAGATAAAGAGATCCTCACCATAGAAGGGCTTAGCCAACGGGAAAAAGAGGTGTACAGCTACAGCTTTGCCAGCTGTGGGGCAGTGCAGTGCGGGTTTTGTATTCCGGGTATGATTATCAGCGCAAAGGGGCTGTTGGATGTAAATCCTCATCCCACCCACGCCGATGTGAAAAAGGCAATCCGGGGCAATATATGCCGGTGTACAGGCTATGTAAAAATAGAAGAGGCTATCTTGCTTGCAGCAAAACTGATGCGGGAGAATACCCCCATTCCCCAACAGAATTTTACCGGAAAACTGGGTGAAGATTTCTTCCGGGTGGATGCTCAGGAAAAGACTCTGGGAACCGGTAAATATGCCGATGATTTGGTGCTGGAGGGCATGGTCTACGCAAAAGCTTTGCGCTCTTTGTATCCCCGAGCCAAGGTTAAGAAAGTTGACACAACCCAGGCTGCAGCCCATCCCCAAGCCATTCGGATTATTACCGCTGCAGACATTCCCGGCAACAACAAAATCGGCCACCTGGTCAAAGACTGGGATACCCTGATTGCAGAGGGAGACAATACCCGGTATGTAGGGGATGCAATTGCTTTAGTGGTTACCAAGACCCAACAGTCTTTGGATGAGGTGCTGTCGTTAATCAAGGTGGATTGGGAAGAGCTGCCCCCCTTAACCAGCCCAGCCCAAGCAATGGCAGAAGATGCGCCCCCTCTACATGAAAATGGCAACATCCTACGACACGAAAAGCTACTGAGAGGTAACCCAGAAGAGGCAATTGCCACTGCAGCCCATGTGGTGACCCGCCACTATTCCCTGCCCTTTACCGAACACGCCTGTATGGAACCGGAATGCGCTGTTGCCACACCAGAGGGTGACGGGGTGCTTGTGTATACCGGGGGTCAGGGCATTTATGATGAAAAGCGGGAAATTGCAGAGATATTGGGGATCCCCCAGGAAAAGGTCCATATACACTCTATGCTGGTGGGTGGCGGCTTTGGCGGCAAAGAGGATATGAGCGTTCAGCACCATGCCGCACTGGCAGCCTACCTTACCAAATTACCGGTAAAGGTGAAGTTTTCGCGCCAGGAGAGCATCTGCATTCATCCCAAACGCCATGCCATGGAAATTGACATGACCACTGCCTGCGATAAAGACGGGAAGATTGTGGGGATGAAGGCGGTTATCATCTCGGATACCGGTGCCTATGCTTCTTTGGGCGGGCCGGTTTTGCAGCGTGCCTGCACCCATGCAGGTGGCCCTTATAACTTCCAGAACATATGGGTGGAGGGCAAAGCGGTTTATACCAACAATCCACCTGCCGGTGCTTTCAGGGGGTTTGGTGTTACCCAGTCTGCCTTTGCTATGGAATGCAACCTGAACCTCTTAGCCGAGATGGTGGGGATTTCCCCCTGGGAAATCCGCTATCGCAACGCCATTAAGCCGGGGCAGGTTTTGCCCAACGGGCAGATTGCCGACAGTTCCACCGCTATGGAGGAGTGCTTGTTGGCTGTTAAAGAGGTTTATGAGAAGGCACCGTATGCGGGCATTGCCTCCAGCTTTAAAAACTCCGGGCTGGGGGTTGGTGTTCCGGATACCGGCAGATGTATCCTATCTGTGGAGCAGGGCAAGGTACATCTGCGGACAAGTGCCGCTTGTATTGGACAGGGTATGGCTACAGTCAGCATACAAATGGCCTGTGAAACACTGGGTATCGCCCCTGATTTAATTGTTGCCGAGACACCGGATACCAGGCGCGCACCCAATTCCGGAACAACCACCGCCTCAAGGCAGACAGTGTTTACCGGCGAGGCAGTGGTAAAGGCCTGTAAAATGCTGAAAGAGGATTTGGATGCCGGGATGTCGCTTGCGGAGTTGGAAGGTAAAGAATATTATGGGGAATTCTGCCCCAAAACCGATCCTATGGGCAGCGATTTACCCAATCCGGTGAGTCATGTTGCCTATGGTTTTGCAGCCCAGGTAGTGACTGTAGATGAAAAAGGTCGCCTGACCGGTGTTACTGCAGCATATGATGTTGGCAAGCTGGTGAACCCCAAAGCAGCTACCGGCCAGATTGAGGGCGGAGTAGTTATGGGGCTTGGGTATGCCCTCACCGAAGACTACCCTCTGGAGGGCGGTTATCCAAAGGCCAAATACGGCACTCTGGGGCTGTTTCGGGCAACCGAAACCCCACCTATCGATGTCATTATTGTGCAAAACAAAGGCTATACCGATGCAGCCTATGGCGCCAAGGGAGTAGGGGAATTGGCTACCATTCCCACCGCACCGGCAGTGCAAGGGGCCTATTACAAGCTGGATGGTATCTTCCGGCAAAAGTTGCCCTTGGAGAATACCGCTTACCGCACCTCCAAGTAAAAAAATAGATACCCCCGCACCGTTTGGCTGCGGGGGTATCTTAATAGAAAGGTAGGTTGATTACTACATTACTTTATAATAGAACCGGGAATGGGCAAAACCGATTTGCCGTATGCAGTGTTCAGCACCAGAGCACTGGATAGATAAATGGCGATAATACCAGCCATTAAAAGACCCCAAGCAGGTATATTGGAAAAAGACTTGTCCAAAATGCCAATGTCTATCAGGGCAATAAAGGGCAGGGAGATATCCAAACACACCATAATTAAGGTCAAAAGCAGGGTGGACTTGAAAAATGCAGGAGTCCAGAGAATGGTGATGAATGTAAGTGCCAGCCAAGCCCAGCCGTCAACACGGGCATCCAACGGAATATCCTGAATAGCCATTTGAAACTTGATCAGCACCTCCATACCGCCTACCAACATGAAAAAAGCGCTGAAGTATAAAAAGGTGTTACCACCTGTGCTGTTGCCACTTTTCAGGTCCAACAGCCCCACAATGAGCTGTACAACAAACCCGCCCAGAAGCCAGCAGCCCATCAAAGGCAATGCTGCGGATGTTATTTTGCCAGACAGCAGTGCGTAAAAACAAAAACATGCTACCGATAATGCCACCAAGCCTGCTGGTGTAGGATTCGCCCAAGGGTTGGAAGGTTGCGCGTTAGGATTCATTTTACTCTCCTCCAATTTTAAATATGTAATCCGGCAAGCGGATTCAAACAAATGGCAATAATAGTGACTAAAAAACTGCAATGTATATTTAGAGAAAAATAACACAAAGTATCAATGTTATAGCCAAGAGGGAATGCCACACAATTCTTGTGACAAACAATTTGTCATCTTAACACAGGAAAGGGTGCTTGTCAACAGTTTATAAACATTCTGGTTTTGAAAGAAAACAGAAAAATATAACAAAGTGGTTGACATTGGTAGTCTACCGTGCTATAATGCAAT
>CAYNCW010000124.1:0-7727 GCA_964395635.1 uncultured Oscillospiraceae bacterium | reverse complement strand
CCCCTCATCAGAATAATCCACTGCAACAAATTCGTCGAATACACGGTTTACAAGGGTTAGGGCGGCAGACAACTCTTCCGCAGTAATCTCTTGAATCATTTTAATACCTTCTTTCAAAAAATAGACAGTTTCTTTATCGCCTGTCTTTATAAAAACAATAACTTGTGCATCTCATTCACCCAAAAATACCACTTGGTGCAGGACATCTTGTAATCTCCCCTGAACAATGCGTATAATAAAAACAGCAAAGGAGGAGTGCATTTGAAGATAACCGTTTTGCAGGATGCCGTGGTAGAGCCGGAGATTACCATTCGTTGCAATAATCCGGATGCGGTGGAAATTCAGCTGCTTGTGCGTATGCTGAAGGGTGGGAATAAAAAAATCCCGGCACAGCAGACCGATGCGTTGACCTACTTGGAACCAAGTGAAGTGCTTTACGGGGAGTTTGTGGGCCGTGGTGTATTTATCTACACCAAGGACGCGGTGCTGCCCACCACCGTTACACTGGGCCAACTGGAGCAAAATTACCCCGGTTTTCTGCGCTGCTCAAAAAGTATGGTGGTCAACCTGTACTGCATACAAAAGCTAAAGAGCGAGGTGAGTGGGCGAATTTTAGCCACCCTTTCCAACAATGAGCAAATTCTTATCTCACGGCACTATGCCAGCGCCCTGCGTGGGGCACTTGCCAACAAGTATTAAAGAGAGGTTTTATTATGAACAGTTTTAAGAAATTCTTTGTGTGGGGCATGAATGCTAAGTTTTACATGGGCCTTTATTTTACCGCTTTGGTGTTTTTAGTTGGATTAATGACATGGTTTTTGGGTGGAGAAACACTTAAAATAACCACATTGCTCCAAATGATTCTGTCCAGTATGGTCATCGCCCTTGTGCAGGTTCTCGTCCTACCGGACAGCGTAGATTTCAGCAAGAGCATTTTTTTCGGTCGCTCGGTAGGCTGGCTGCTGTTTGCCACTGCCTGTATTACCATTACAGCGTTGCTGGGGGATTGGTTTGCAGGGCTGCCCACATGGTGTCCCTGGCTGTTGGGCGGTCTTATGCTGGTAGGCAGTGGCTGTATGCTGGTAGGTCTTAAGTTTGAGCAAGAAGCCGACACTCTACGACTCAACAGCTCGCTTATAAAGTTTCAGCAGGGAAAACAATAATAATTGGAACAAAGGTGATTACAGTGAACGGACAAAACCGCAAGGATGTAACCATTGGTGCACGGGTGAACATCGTGCTCAAAGCCCATCAGCGCACCGGCCAGCTGACCCAGGGCGTTGTGGCCAAACTGCTGACAAAGAGCAGCTTTCATCCACATGGCATTAAGGTAATGCTGGAGGACGGCCAGGTGGGTCGGGTACAGGAGATTTTGGCGCCTAAATAATAATTCCGTTGCAATGGTCAATTTCGTGCTGAATAATCTGCGCTGTCCAGCCTTTAAAAGTCTTTAGCCGCACCTGAAAATCCCTGTTCTGGTACTGCACTTTAATAGACTTGTACCGCTTGGTTTTTCGGGTTCCCGCTAGGGATAAACAGGCTTCCTCCGCTTCAAACGACTCGCTGCATTTGATAATTTTAGGATTGAACATAATGAGATGACTGCCCCCATCATCCACCGCGATAATGCGTTTGGATACGCCGATCATGTTGGCTGCCAGCCCCACACAGCGCTCTGCATTGGCCTTTAAGGTATCGAGTAGATCCTGAGCCACCTGAAGATCCTCAGGAGTTGCAGCCTGTGAAGGCAGGCTCAAAAACAATTCATCATGTATAATTGGTTGTATCATGGCTTCCCCCGTTATAAAGATAGTTTCAGTATATCAGAAGCCACAGCAAAAGCATAGATAAAAAACAGTGCCGCCTGTCGATACTTAGACAGGCGGCGCTGGTGTTATTTTTTAAGTCACCGGAATCCAGACCTCGTATTTGGTATTCTCGGGGTTAGGGTCAAGGTAAACCTCCACATCAGGGCCGTTGGCGTATTCATAACCGGAGGTTGGCAGCCATTCGGTGATAATCCGCTGCTCCAGTTGCTGAATAGAAATGCCACTACCCTGCCCGGGAAAAACAGCCCATGTAAAAGCGGGGACAGTGTATTCTTCAAATTCCCCAGCATCGTCAGTACTGGCCACGGCAATATAGTATCGCCAATTCTCCGCCGCCTCATTGCATACGCTAACCCCCAGCACACCCACCGGCTGGCTGTTCATCTTTGCAGCCAGCTTTGGTATTGTCCCATCCTGGGCTGCCTTTCCCCATAGTTGGGGGACAATAGCAAAGTTCTTCTCAATCTCTGCATCCATTGGGGCACTCACTCCCACAATGCGGAAGGCCTGCTTTTTCTCGATTCTGTAATCCATTTGTACCGCTCCTTTAACTACAATTTGGAAGCTGATGGGCGGAAAGGATTTAAGGGTTCTACCGGCTTCTTTAGCTTGGGATGGGGCAAAACCGTGGACGCTTTGAAAAGCGCGATTAAAAGCAGTCGGGGAGTCGTAACCATATTTAACCGCAGTGTCCACAATTCTAACCTCGCGGTTTTGCAGGTCAACGGCAGCTCGGCTCATCCTGCGCTTGCGGATATATTCCGAAAGCGGCATCCCCGCCATAAACCCAAACATCCGCTGATAATGGTAAGAGGAACAACAGGCCAGCCGCCCCAGCTCTTGATAGCTGATATCACCGTCCAGGTTTTCCTCGATATAGGCGATGGTTTTGTTGAGTCTTTGGATCCATTCCATTCAATTCAGCTCCTTGGGATTAGGATACCGTTTTTTTAAGGTGTTGTCCTCTTATTTCCTGTACCAAAATGCGAGTAAAAAAGATACCCCGCAATCATTTCACTATCCTTGCTGGGTATGCGGCCTTTAGTGCTCACTTTTTCTTACGTAGCTTCAGGGAAATACCCTGCTGGTCTGCCCCACTCTGCATAAGCTTTGCGGCAAGATCAGCTTTTTCCTTAATGGGTGTTTCTTCAGTTGCTTCTGTGGTGAGATGGTTCATAATTTGCCGTAAGCTTTCCAGCTCCAACAGATTCACCGCTGTGGCATACAAGGTTTTGCGCCGTCCGTCGTTATATTGTTCCAGCAAAACTGTGAGAATTTTTATCTTTTCATCCAGCTGGGCTTTGTAGGCATCAAGTCCTATGCGTTGTAGCTTCTGCAAATCCTTCTTCTGATGCAGGTGGCTGATAAAGGAATCGTACTGATCAATGTCGTCGTATTTGGCGCAGGGAAACTCGCTGCAATCGCTGCAAAATTCCACAACCCGCTCTTTGCCGCAGCGGGCAATGGAACAGCCTTGGTTGCCCTCTCCGCCACCGCAGCCGGGGCAATAGCCGCCAATGTGCATGGTGCACAACCCGCAGTTGAGTCCACAAAGGGAAAAGAGTGTATAGCTGCGAATAAAGTCTTTCACGCTAAATCCTCCTGGGCTTAATCGACTGCCCCAACCAATCGTGCCACTGCTTCCTCCTGTGACGCAACAAAAAACACATCCTTGCCACAGTTGCACTCGTAGATGAAATCATGCAACGCCCCACTGGTGTGGCTGGAAAAGTCACCAGCTTGATGTGATAGTTAACATATTTTTGCAGCACCTCTCCGGCCAAACAGGTGGACAGCTTGAAAAAGTCTTCTGTAATGTTTTCCTTAAAGAGTGCAATGCGGCGGCAATCGGTTTCGTACTGCACTGTCATTGCCAAGTCCAGTGCCGACCCAGTGTCACTAATCAACAGCTCCGGGCTGCTCACTACTGCCACCGATACACCATTTTGGGTGATAACTTCCCTTTTCATATTTTATCCTCCTATATAGGTCGTTGATAGGTTGTGCCGTCTTGTTTTACCACCTGGTTTCACATGGTGGAAGAGCACACCATACAGCCATGCTCCAAGGTGCCAACATGCATGGTGGTATGTTGAATGGCATTTTGGCAGCAGCACCCCATTATTTTTTCTTTGGTTTGGGCAGCGGTGTCACCGGCTCCAGAAGCGCCACAATCTCCCTGCTGAAATCACCATGGTCGATGTCCAGCACATAATGCTCCTTCGCGCCGGTATAGGGAAAGCCGGTAGAGGCATCTTGCATTTTGTGGGCGATGCAGTCCAGTTTCTTTACATAGACAGAATTGTCACAGACCAGCAGAATCGGCTTGCCATTGATATACACCATATACTCGCCAAACATTTTTTTATAGCGGATTTCGCCAGCACCCCGAATCTGATCGCAGACATATTCAATAAAATCAACAGTTGTTTCCATAGGTTACGCACCCTTCCATTTTTTACACTGTTCTATGCGTTTTCCGTCGTCGCCCTGTTTTTCGTCAAAAGAAAAGGAGTGCAGTAGTTGGCAGGGAATCTCGTCACACTGGCCGCAGTGTTCTAGATTTTGCTTTTCACAACAGGATTTGACTGGGCAAGCCTCGCCCCAAAACGGCTTTTGGATATGTAGACAGCCAGCGCAGTTTACCTGATCCCGATAGCCGCAATGGCTGCAAAGAATTCCGCATCTGGATTCTATCATTATGATCCTCTCCTATTGTTTTTTCTTTACTCGGGTAGAAATCAGCCTTTCTACGTCCTCCACAACTTCTGCCGAGGTTACTGCAAGCATCAACCAGCGAGAGCCGTTGAAGGGTTGGGCATTCCAATAAAGCTCTTGGGTGTAATTGGTACATGCAGACAGTAACAGTTCGGCTTCCGGTGCTTCTTTGGTTCCAATGCAGACAAGGCAGGTGAATAAGCCCTTGTCGGGATAAAGCACGCAGAGGGATCTGCCACCTTTTTTGTACTTCACATTCCAACCAGGGGCACCGGAACAAATGCTGTGCTCGATTTTGGCTGCCACTCGGTAGGTGGATTGTATGTGATCATTAAGTGTCTGCCAGTTGGGGCTTGCTACATAGTCACTGATCTGCCCGAAGTCGGGCTGGTTATCTCTGGGGAAAACCTCTTTCCAGCTCATATATTATCCCTCCACTACAAAATCTTCCGACTTAAAGTTGCTGTCATAGCGCCCGCTATGTATGGTGAATTTCAGTACACAGTAATCTGGATCGGTCACACCCAGTGGATAGTAGATGGTGTCACCCTCTCGCCAGATGCGCCCTTTGGTCTCGGGGTCGGTGAGCACCTCTACTGTGCCTCTGAGCATTGCGCCCCTGAAAAAGCGCTGGTCGCTAAAGTATATACAGGCCTTTGGGTTCTTCCTAAACTGTTCCACTCGCAACGAGGATGTATTGGTGCTGAAATAGATGGTGCGGATGCCCTCACGCTCCCGGGGTGCCAGCATCGCCTTGGTGTTTGGGAAGCCTTCTGCGTCTACCGAGCCAATGGTGACAACCTTTTGCTTATCCAGCATATTGCCTATAGTTTGCACTGGGTCGCGCATCATAGAGATTTCCTCCATGTTTATTTAATGGGGTGTCGGATAACAGTCTTTAGCTTTTCGGGGGCTGTTTTGCGGGGGTCACCCAGATAAATTTCGTGGTGTTTTCTTGTATGGCTGATGTCATTTTGATATCCCATATGGGCTATAAATTGATCTAATGCCGCAATGGTAGCCGGTTCATTATCATAAGGGCCTATATGCATACTCTGTGCACATTTGCCCTCGCAAAAAGATTCCAGACGGGCAAGTGAAAGGGCAAGGTCGGGTTTCTTTTTGTGTAGGGCTTCTTTTGCGGCTTCAAAAACTTCTAAGGTTACAAACTCTGGCTGGCGGATCATTGCCGTCCAGTGAAAGTTGTCTTTATCTGCTATGGTAAGGATATCTATGGGCTTGTCCGGCATCCACCAAAGCCCCTCCAGCGGAGCAACCACATAGTCCAAATACCCCGCCGGTGTGTAACCGCGCTTGGGGCTCATCTTGATGGCATAAGACAGACCATAGAGAATCTCCAAAGCAGCTTTGTATTCCTCGCTGGTATTGGGATTGCCTTTGCCGTCCACCATAATAAACAGCATTTCCGGCACATCCACAAGCTCCGGTGTTGTCTTTGGCTGATAGAGGTTTTTATATTCTTTTTTAAAGTCAAATGTTGGCATTCTTTTCTCCTTATATTCCGTGCTCGTCCATAAACTTCTCAAACTTCTTTTCAGAGAGGATCTCATTGGTGACAAACTGCCCGTTATAGAAAAAGCTGTATGTGGTAAAGGGTGCAGGGGCGTTTTGCGCCTGATTGGCGGTGTCAAGCTTAATTAGCGCAATATCGCTGCCTCTTTGCCGGGCAAGGGTTTGGATAGTATATGCGTACTTCTCAGCGTGGGGGCATTGGTGGGAGTAATAAAGCACCATTCCTTTTTGGTCTGTATGGCCCCTTTTCGCACATGCCTTAAACTTTGGTACCGGCACTACTTCTTCAAAAGGCAAATACAAAAGCGCATAATATCGCTCTGCGGTATCTGCCACCACAAACCCCTTGTGTTTTAGATATTTGGGGTCGGACAAAAAGGGCATTTTCTTATGTGAGGACAGCACGGTTATCCCCAGCTTCCCCTTTGACTTTGCATCGGCAATACACTGTTCAAGCAGCTGGGTGCCATATCCCTGTCCCCCAAACTGCCCTGACACCCAAAAGCAGTTGATATGCATATAGCCATCGGCCTCTATGGGGCACCAGGCTTTTTCAGCAGGAATGTACTCAATGAAAACCTTGCCCCGGGCATCCAGTCGCTTGAACACCAGACCGTCTGCAAACCGCTTGGTTAGCCAGGCTTTTTTGGAGGAGACACAGGTTTCCCCCTTCTTATCGCTAATCGCGCAGCAAATATGTTCGGTGGCGATATTACTTTGGTCTATTGTGATGATGTTCATAGGATAAAGCTCCTTTTATGCCTTATTCTGATGGTAGAATCCCCGCAGTTCATCCTTGATTTCCTGTGGTAGGCGATGCCTGTGAACCCCGCGAATAGCACCCTCCAACGCATAAAGCCGGTTGAGACAAGCGGAGGGATCCCGGAAGCGAATGCGCATCCATGCCTCGCGGCTGCCGATTTGTAAAAGCTGGTGAGGGTTTGTTATTCCCACATCTACAAGCTGTTTTTCCAATACTTCACCGATGTTGGGCAGGTTATGCAAATCTCTCATGGCCTAGTCCTTTCACTGAGCGTATCATTTGCCGGTCCGCAGCAGGGCCAAAACAGCCTCTTCTGTTTCTAAATCATAATCACCGGTAATCCCACAGCGGTGATAAACAATCCCTCGCTTATCATTTGCAGCAATGTATTGGGAGAATCGGTCAATACCATCCTCTTTTATGCAGCGGATAAAGGCTCTCAGCTTGATTTTTTCAGGCGCCAGCATATCCATTCCGCAAGGGGCTTCTGAACATTCCCAACAACCGGCTAGCTCTTTGGCTGTGCAGCAGTTGTATTGATAGCATCCCTTCTCAGACAATCTTTTTCCACAGTGATTCTCTCCTTTACAGAAGCAGCTACCATCAGAACGACATAGGCTGCAAATTAACCCACAGTAGGCAATGGAATCTTGGAGTTGAGTTTGATTCATATAGCACCATCGCTTTCTATTCTAATTATAACCAGAATAGCAAAGCGAAGCTGACAACAGCGTGTCATGTTATAAATATTTTTTTGCAGCCTCTGCAAGCCTTTCTCCAATGAGCTTGCGGATGTATGCAGGCTCCAATACCTCGGCTCCCGAGCCATAGGATAAAATATACCCATAGCCCCATTGATCATCGGGGATGGTTGCTTTGACAGT
>CAYNCW010000123.1:0-7731 GCA_964395635.1 uncultured Oscillospiraceae bacterium | reverse complement strand
CCAAAAAATCAAGCAATCTTTCGTCCCGTGTCAAGGCTGTATTGACTGTAACACCCTTTATATCCACAAGTGTGGCTGGTCAATAAGCCTAACATCTATATTTTTCATTTCCTGAAGTGTCATAGGCATAAAACACACCCTCCTTAACCGGGTTTCCGAAATAGTTCGACGAGTTTTCGGGGCGTGTTATGTAACTGTTATTATGCCTGTGCAAACACGCCCTTTCGTACAAATCTATGAAAAGACAGAATTGTCCTATTCAAAATAGACCTTTGTTTTTACTGATGTGACATCTTAGCATTTTAGTAAAAAGAAAAGGCGCAAGGAGCGATGATTTCTCACCGTCTACTTGCGCCTTTTCGGGCTGCTTTTAGGCTTTAACGCCGAATTACTGCTATAGGATTATCACGCCGTCCTTGATGGCGAGTGACGTAGTTGTTAAAACTTACAAAGCACCCCATTTTCTACAAGTTTCTGCATCGCCTCGGCACTTATAAGTTCCCCCAGCTTTTGGATAATCTCGCTCATACGCTGTTTTCCAGCAATAGCCGGTTTATCATAGCGGTTGCTGTAATACTGAAACAATCGCTCACATTCGCTCAACAAATATTCACTATATTGGCTAATTTGCTGTTTTTCTGCCTCAAAATTTTCAGGCAGGGGACGAGTATCGTTTTCGGTGGCCAGCATATATTCGGGCTCGTATTTTTTCTTTCCAATACCGGCAACCGCACCTGTAATAGCTTTGAAAAGCCCCTTCTTGCTGTTCTTTTCATCAAGGTATTGCCGATAGATAAACGCCTTTTCCATTACGTCAATATAATAAGCGTCTGCGCTTGGCACATTTAAGAAAGTTTTTGAAAATACCATGACCCCTGCCTGCAAATACTCATCAAATCGTTCTATCAAATCATCTCTTATAAGCCCAAGCATCTGCCACTCCCGTTCAAGAACGGCGATTCTCATAATCTGATAGCGAAGCTCAGCTCGGTTTGTATAGATGCAGTTTTCCGTTTGGGCCAAAGCAACATCTATCTGTCCGCTTAATTCGGCGGCTCGCCTGGCCTTTTCACGCAAAGGCGCTAGCATTTCACTATATGGATGGGAGAGGATTGCCTGATCCACTGTTTCCACACAGCCGGGCTCTGAATAATTTAAGCTTTGATACAAATCCAGGATAGATGCTATTTGATCACGCACGGCAAACGCTTCGTCCAGTGTCTCATAAATGTGGCCCATAACCGTCCGCACATCTTCGTCAACCAAACCAATCAGTGAATCTTGCACTTCAATGAGCGACTGCCTGAAAAACTCATTTGATGTAACATATAGCGCGCCATCACTGGTATCCAGTGCTTCAAGTAAATTTTTGCAGAGTACGTTAATGCTGTCCGGTCGATATGTAAGTAGATTAAAGCGGCTAAGAAGCGGGCTGAAAGCAATTTCCTCCAGCTTGTATGCTGATTTTGCAAGCATTAGTGTCAAATAGACGGGCATCACCTCGTCATTGGTGATGCTCATGGTTTTGCAATGTTTTTCATATAGTTCATAGTTTTTATCTGCTAAATCTTTGGGGTATAAAACACAGCCTTTTAGAAAATTACGCATGATATCTTGTTTTATACTGCGTATTACATCACCGCTTCCAAACACATGCTCGGACAGTTTCGCAAGTGCCCGATCCCTATCCCCAAACTTTACGAGTAAATATCCGTATATCAGATGGTTTGTTGGGTCAGCTTGCAAAGCTTTAAGCATAAGAGTTAAAGCCTCTTTCGATTGTGAGTCCTCCATGTTATAATATTCATTCAAATATGTTTCGGCCGCCTGTCCAGGGTTATTGTCGGCAAAATAAGTCTCGCCCAGATAATCGTTGACACAGCACAAAAAGCCATCAATTACGGCTTCAAACATACGCTCTGCGCCTAAGAAAAGCTCGCTTTTCACGTCTTTATCGAAATAGATACTTTTTGCGGTTTTCTCAAAAAGCAGTTCCCAATCTGCAACAGTGTAATTGTACCGATCTCTATTACTGCTGGCAACACGCTGATTATGCTTTTGTATGAGATCGTTATAACGATTCATAACACGATTATGATGGGGTAACCATGCCTTGCCGCCGCTGTAAAAGCGCATGTATTTTCCAGGCGTCATAACTATACCCGCTTGATTGAGCAGATTGAGAAAGTCTTTTATAACCGGCGTGTAAAGCTCCGCCAAGTCCTCTCCATACCATTCGAGGGCTTTAACAATGCCGTCACGACGATTGTAGCACTTCTCATATTCCTTAACCAGAGAGGCATATTTTTCTCGTATGGTATTCAAAAACCCATAACGCAATGTGCTGCCGCTTATAAAAACCTCTTGACCATACAGCACCGCTGATATATCTCCGGCGGTGTGCAAAACTTCGTCCAACCTCGCCTTGATGGCGCTATTTTCTTTTGCACAAAACTCATCAAGGTCAAAATTCAGCTCGATATTTTTCACAGATGCTGTAACTAGTACCGCCGAGGGATAAAAAGAAACGGGGCCTCTCAAAAGCCGCACATGGTCATAATATACATCGTCATCAAAACCATCAGAATCATAATATACACGAATACGGCCCTTTGGGGTTTGTTCCAAAACACGGCAATCAACATAGTCCCCTCTAAACTTACATTCTGATTGCAGGTTTTGAAGACCCCAGCTTAGATTTACTATATCGTTTAGCGGAACCCACTCCGTCACATTACTGGGCGCGGCTAACCTTTTTGATGGTTTGATACAGTTTGCCATAAAAGTGATTTTGCCGTATAGGTCATTGATTTCGGTAATAACGCCATTGTAGTAAAAACCGTCAGAAAAGCGTGCCGCACACTCTTCTCCTAACTTAATATCAAATTTTCGGGCGTTTTGCTCCAGTGTAAACATGGGAATCAGTCCTCCATTTTTGGCAAGGCTTTCGGAAAACATCCCTGGGAATTATGTTGCTATGGATCTTCCGCATGGACAGGTTGAACCTTTTACCATACTGGCACCACAGTGGGGACACATAATGCTGCTTTGCGATTCACGAGTGCTTGATGAAATGATGCTGCCTGCACCACCAAAGAACAGCGCTAATGCGGCAATCACGCCGATAAGAATAGCAAATGGAAAGAAAACCACAATGCCGAAAATATACAGCAAAATGATTGCCACTTGACGAAGCACAAGCAGCGGAAACCCCAATCCTCCACGAATGATTAGATAAAGCAGAGGGCCTCCAATAAGCGGCACCATTACCCACACAGCAAAGGGCGGCCATGCAAAATAACTGACAGATATAGGTGTCAGTGCGGCAGCAATGTAACAAAGCCAATGCCAAAAGGGGAATGGCTCAAACCCGTATCGGTCCTCTGCGCTATCTTCCATCAAAAACTTTAA
Source organism: uncultured Oscillospiraceae bacterium (assembly GCA_964395635.1). Taxonomy (GTDB): domain Bacteria; phylum Bacillota; class Clostridia; order Oscillospirales; family Ruminococcaceae; genus WRAV01. Next base: position 4,320 of record CAYNCW010000123.1, on the reverse strand, counting down.
TAATTTTGCTAACTTGTAATACTTTAGCGCCAAGAACACATAAAGCCCCAACCAAAACACAACAAGTAAGAAATTGTGCCACCAGGCATGGTCATCAGTGACTTTAATAAAATCGGGAAGAAATTTAACCGTAAAAGCATAAGCGTAAAACACCACATATATACACTGGGTGCCAAACCATGAAACCCAATCGAAAAGATCCTTGAGCAGTTGCAAGCTCACACCTCCCATGCTGAAAAAACCATATCATTTTATGGCGCCAAGTCTTCATCTTCTGAGTGTTTATAGCGGACAACGGTGTACTTTTTACCTCCTGTGCCACTTGTCAGAAGTCCCCCAAACATCCCGCCGGCAACATTGAGCAAAACCAAAACCATCACATATCCAATGAAAAGATACCCCGCCGTGACACAGTAGATATAGAGTAACGGGATATTGATAAGCGTATAACCAATATGTTTGGTTTTAATCAGACACCAGAGTGTGGCGAGTATTATCCCCGGTGCGCCGATTAGCGCTGTCCACATCAACACCTCCGAAAGGACTTCCGAATACAGCGGTGTATGAAACCCAAAGTTTTGAACCGCATGGGTAATAAAATAACAGAAAATTGCCAAATTCGCCGGAAAGCCTATTAGCTTGAAGCCATATTTATAGAATAGTTTATCACGGTATGGCGCAAACAATTTTCGGTATATGATAATAACTATTATCACAACAACCAAAAGCATAACAAGGCGTATGGCAATAGCAGGGCCCATGTTATCAAAATTGACCTCTATGGGCACAATAGTCTCTTTCATCATCGCTCTCCTCTATACATTAATATCACTCTTTATGGAATAAATCACCTGCTGACATTGTGCCGATTGCGCTGGATTTCAAGCGAATTGTGCCATCGCCGATGATTTCAAACGCCATCGGCCACTGGCCGAATTCCCTGCCGGACTCAATATTTTCTACACTCAAATAGATAGTTTCATTTTCAATGTGAAAATCACCTTCAAGGAGCATCATGTATTCATACATATTTGTTATCCATACAAATGTTAGGTCACTGAACAAAACCAATTCATTCTGAAACTCGGGTTCTAAATTTTCATTCCGGGTTATATAATACCCGAACATATCTACATAGAGCTCGGCTTCTTTCTTGGTGATTACATATCCCTTCCTGTTGTCTTGGTCGGCATAGGTCGCAGGATCTGATTTGTACATCCCCTCTTCACTCATATAATCTTGCAGTAATAGGGTTTTTGGGTTCGTGACAGTTACTAGAATGTAGAAATAGTGCGTGTCTTTATATTCATTATTCAAGTCAGATTGGCCCGAATCTTCGTCTGTCTCTGATTCATCATTTTGCTCATGCTGATCCTCTTGTGAGGTCTCATCATCTTGATCCTCTTGTTGGGTGTTATCATCTGGATCCTCTTGTTGGGTGTTATCATCTGGATCCTCTTGTGGGGTGTCGTCATCTTGATTGTCTTGCTCTTGTTCAGCTGATGGCGTGGTTTCAATGGACGAAGAAACCACCTGGCTTTGGGGGTTCGATGAAGCATCTGCGGCGTGCGACAAGCTTGGCGAAAGAAACTTGAGCAAAATCTCATCCCCCTGGAACCAAATCAAGCAAAGTGAGCCGACTGACACCGCAAGCAGTATTAAAACAACAATAATTACGGTGTTTTTGCGGCGTGGCTTGGCTGTTTTGCTCTGACTGGCAACGGTGGTCTTGTCTGCCGTTTTTCGTGGCTTGACTGTGCTTGTTTCCGGCTGGGCATAGAATATTTTTTGTAAATCACCCGTGGCCGGATAAAAATAGGTATACCATGTTCCACTTGCAGCTGTGGCGGGATCGACTCCCAGTTCCGCTTTATAATAAACCCCGCTGGCGGGATCGTATATAAAGTCCTTAGGAATTTGAATGGCCGGTTGTTGCACTAAAACCGGCTCCGGTTCGGGTTGCGGTGCAAATGCTAAAACATCTTCCGGCTCTGGCACAACGGCTACTTCCGGTTCAGCCATGGGTTCAGGAGTGGGTTCGGTTTCCTCTTTTTCAGCGGGCTTTTGTTCGGGTTGGGTACCCGGTTCTTCGGCGGGATAAGAAACCTGCTGATACTCACCACTTTGGGGGTCAAACCATGTTACCCACTGCACAGGTTTACCGCTATTTGGGTCATTCCATGTTTGGGATTGATAGTAAAACCCACTGGAGGGGTCTATCTGAAAACCCTCCGGCGCTGAGTATTTTGTTACAACCGCACCGCAAAGATTGCAAAACCGTGCCTCATCGGGTAAATGGTTGTGACAGTTAGGACAGTTCATAACACCGTCTCCTTACTTTTGCTTAATATCCTCAAGTGCTATGGGCTTTTCCAAAATTTCCCGAACAGGCTCGCGCATTCCTCGTTCAAAGGAAAAAATCATCTGTACCCGCTCAACAATTTTGTCACCTTTAATTAAAAAGGCCTCGTTTCTGTTGCAATACCAACCATTAATAATAGTGTATGTGTCACCTATATTTTCAAAAGGGATTTTTTGCAGCTTTGAGCCATCGGTCTTTAGTCGGGCGAAACAATCGCCATAATCGCCGTCGGAAAGATACATATAAAGATAGTCGCCGTCTAAATACAGGTTGTAAATGCGCGATTCTCCGAAATCATAAAGCACTTTGTACTCGCTGGCACCCGGCTTCATGGTGTAGACCTTATATTTATCGTTGAAAAACAACGCCTTGCTGTTGCCGCAGATATCATAAAACCATTCCTTCTCAGGAAAGGCAATTTCGCCCCGATTGCCGTTTTTCATATTCACGGTGGTGAAAAACCTATCCTGATCGGGGTCACTGTTACCCGATTTCACTGTGGTTCGCCCCGTGTAGTAGATGGTGTCGCCCAGAATCATAAAATAATAACCCTGAAGCCCTTCTAACTCAAAAACTTCTTTTACCTTCATGGTTTTTGGGTCAATCTGGCTCAAGTTATACATATTGTTTTCAACGTAACTGGCGACATAAAGATACTGGCCGTCGGTTCGCAGAAAAGAGCCTTTTATATCCTCATAGACTGTGGCCTTTTCATCCTTTAGGGATATGCTGTTTAGGACAGCATCGTATTTGCCATCCGGCGTCTGGAGAAAAAACACATGATTACCGACTTGCACTATGGGCACGCTGTATTTAGATTCCATTTTTTCGGGCTTGCTTTTAGCGGAATCCTCTAACGAATAACTGTAAGTACTTTGTGCTAAAAAGAAATAGGTTTTTTTGCCCGATGTAAAAACGGAGCTGGAAAGCTCGGACAGCGACGCATTGGCGGAAAAAGTGCCGCTGTTGCCGCCGCTTATCGGGTTGTTATTACCGCCTGATCCCCCGAAAAGGCCCAGTATGGGTTTAGCTAACAGCACAAGAGCCAGAACCGCAATCCCCAATAAGACCATAACCTTCTTGGAGCGTTTTTGCGCCGGGGCGGGCGGCTGTGGTGCTGTGTATGTCCCCTTGGGCATGGGGTTGGCGGGTTGCGGCATGGAATTAGGGGGCTGTGGCATGGAATTAGGGCGTTGCGGCATGGAATTAGGGGGCTGTGGCATGGAATTAGGGGGTTGTGTCATGGGGTCACTAATCAAAGGCCTTGCCACAGGAGAGGAAACCGTAGCCGGCTTAGTTTGTGGGGCCGTGCTGTTGCCACGAAATAAAACTCTGCCGCATTTTGGGCAGGAGGTAACTTCATTGTCAATTTTCATACCGCAAAAGACGCAAAACATAAGCTCACCTCAAAATATATAGTTATAATTCACCGCTTTTATTGCTTTGGCGGCGCAGTCGGCGGTGTAAACGGCTTTGCACCCGGCATTGGCGGCGATGGAGGAGTTGCCGGCCTGTATGGGTTTTGGGGACTCTGTGGCGGAATAGGTTGTATAGGCGCTGTTGGTGGCTCTGGTGGCGTTAGTGGTACTGACGGTTTAGGTAGTGAAGGTGGTATAGGTGTCGTTGGTGGCTCTGGTGGCGTTAGTGGTACTGACGGTTTAGGCAGTGAAGGTGGTATAGTTGCTGTTGGTGGCTCTGGTGGTACAGAAGGTGAAGGTGTTATTGGTTGTATAGGCGAAATTGGCAGTGTTGGCGGTGAAGGTGGTGCTGATGGTGAAGGTGTTATAGCTGATGTTGGCTGTGCTGGTTGTGAAGGAGGTATAGGTAACGTTGGCGGTTCAGGTGGTACGGAGGCTTCATATTGGGGCTGAACTTGTTGCTGCGGAATTGAATGTTGGGGCGGCACAGCATACGGATGTTGTGGTTGCGCTTGCGCTACCGGCGATAACGGTGCGAAC
>CAYNCW010000122.1:0-7838 GCA_964395635.1 uncultured Oscillospiraceae bacterium | reverse complement strand
TGGCTACCCTGCCGGTTATCTCCAAATACCAGCTACTGTTGGGGTCAAAGTACCGGTTACCGGCATTGAGCTTGGTAATTAGATCCAAATGCCCCACAATATCCGGTTTTTGGGTTTTCACCATCTGTTCCACCTGGCTGTAATAGGCTTTTACCAGACCCTTTGGGTCACCATCTGCAATCTTATCCAGGGTGGCTTCCATCTCTTTGTGGGTGTAGTCGATAGAACAGTACTGGCCTGTGTTGGGATCCAAAAGATAGTGCACCGATCCGATAACAAAGTCCAGCCCATCGCTGGATGCCGGGCTGTAGCTGTCGTTCTCAAACCCCAGATAGACTTCAATAGCATCTGCGTATTTCATTTTCAAACGGTGAACTTCTGCAATGTATGCATCAATGTTATATTCTTTAATGCAGCACATGGGGTCATATACAGCATATGCATGTTCAGAAAACCCTAAGCTGACAAAGCCGCTTGCAATAGCGGCCTGTACATACTCCTCTGCTATGCTGTGCCCATCGCTGAAGATGGTGTGGGTATGAAGGTTGGATACAATTTTATTCATGCCTTGGAGGTCTCCTGTTTTACCTTTTTATCTACCACATGCCGCCCAGCCAGCTCTTTGGCAAGTTCATCAAGGGTTACCCCCTGCTGCACCATCAGCACCAGGCTGTGGTATACAAGGTCTGCCAGCTCGTAAACCAGTTCACGGTTGTCGCTGTTTTTTGCGGCAATAATCACTTCGGTGGCTTCTTCTCCCACCTTTTTCAGGATTTTATCCAACCCCTTTTCAAAGAGGTAGGTGGTATAAGAGCCCTCTTGTTTGTTTATCTTGCGCCCCTCTAGCAAGTCATACAAACCGGTGAGGGAAAAAGCTGTGTCTGACTGGCTATCCACAAACAGCGGCTGGGTAAAACAGCTTTCGGTTCCATTGTGGCATGCCGGGCCAGCCTTTATCACCTGGATCAGCAGGGTATCCCCATCGCAATCCGGTGTGATGGACACAATCTGTTGGGTGTTGCCGGATGTTGCACCTTTGCGCCAAAGCTCTTGTCGGCTTCTGCTCCAAAAACAGGTCTTTTTCTCCTGCACAGAAATTTCTAGGCTTTCCTGATTCATATAGGCCATCATCAGAACCTTACCGGTAAACACATCCTGCACAATAGCGGGAACCAGCCCGTTGGCGTCGAATTTCACCATACTGATATCCAACATTCTCAGTTTTTCTCCTTATACTTATATAGTTATCCGCATATACGCATGGGGATCCCGTTTTGTTGCAGATATGCTTTCAAATCCCCTATACGCACCTCTCGAAAATGAAAAATAGACGCAGCTAACCCAGCATCCACACCGGGCAGCTCCTGAAACAATTGCAAAAAATCCTCCGGCTTACCGGCCCCTCCGGATGCCACAATGGGAATGGACACAACCTTACAAAGAGCCGCCAGCATCTCTAGATCAAACCCGTTTTTTACACCGTCGGTATCAATGGAGTTGAGCACAATCTCCCCTGCGCCGGATTCCTGCCCTCGCTTTGCCCACTCCAAAGCATCCAAGCCGGTATTTTCCCGGCCACCCTTGGCAAACACCAGGAACTTGCCCCCTACCCTCTTTACATCCATAGAGAGCACCACGCATTGGTCGCCATATTTTTTTGCGGCTTCGCGGATAAGTGCGGGGTTTTTAATGGCACCGGAATTTACGCTTACTTTATCGGCGCCACAAGACAATACCCTGTCAAAATCCTCAACTGTTTCAATGCCGCCCCCCACTGTTAGAGGTATAAAGATGGTCTCGGCCACACGCCGGAGAACATCTGCAAATAGCTTGCGGCCATCGCTGGAAGCGGTAATGTCATAAAACACCAGCTCGTCGGCTTCTTCTCGATTATAATAGGCCGCCAGCTCTACCGGATCCTGCACATCCTGTATATCTGCAAAGTTGGTTCCCTTTACCACCCTGCCGTTTCGCACATCCAGACAGGGGATGATCCGTTTGGTCAACACAGTGCAAGCACCTCCTGGAGATCCAAAGCCCCGGTATACAGCGCTTTTCCCAAAATAGCCCCATAAATCCCCATTTGGGATAGAGTGATGAGTTCTTGGGCACCAGAGATACCACCGGAAGCCACAATGTTGCAGTTTACCTGGCCGGACAGGGTGCGGTACACCTCCAGATTGGTGCCCTGCATAGCGCCGTCCCGGGATATATCGGTGTAGATAATGGTAGCAACCCCTGCTCCGTCCAGCTTGTTGCAAAACTCCAGTGCGTCTACTCCGGTAACCTCTTTCCAGCCTTTTACAGCAATCAGGCCATCCTTGGCATCCACACCAACTGCAATTTTGTCGCCATAGGTTGCCACCATCTTGCTGAGGAAGGAAAAGTCCTCCACAGCCACAGTACCCAAAATCACCCGGTTTACTCCCAGCTCCAGATATCGGTCTATCCGCTGCTGATCTCGAATACCGCCCCCCACCTGGAGAAACAGACCGGTGCTTTGTACTATCCCCCGAATTGCCCCAAAGTTGGCTGTGGTGCCGTCTCTGGCACCGTCCAAGTCCACTACATGCAGGTTTTTAGCCCCTTTTCGGGCAAACTCCGCCGCAGTTTCAGCAGGATTTTGGGAGTAAGTTTCCTTCCGGTTAAAATCCCCTTGGGTCAGGCGAACCACCTGTGCGCCCAACAAATCTATTGCTGGAAACAGTTTCATAACCATTTCTCCTTCTACTGTATTTCTGCGAATGCCTTTAATATAGCAAGCCCTGTGCTGCCGCTTTTTTCCGGATGGAATTGGGTGCCAAATATATTGTCCCGCTGTACCACCCCGGTAACCTTTGCGTTTTCATAAACGCTGTGGGCTACGGTTTGCTGGGTTACATCAGCATAAAAGGAGTGCACATAATATACATGCTCTCCCTCCCTAACCCCCCGGAGAATAGGACTTTGCTGGTCAAACACAAGGCTGTTCCAACCCATTTGGGGCACCTTGCATTCCCCACTCACCCTATCTCGCAAGCTGTGTATCTCCCCAGAAACCAGTCCCAGTCCGGTGTGGTTGCCATACTCGGTGCTGGATTGGTACAACAGCTGCATCCCCAGGCAGATGCCCAATAGGGGTTTACCCTTTTTAACCTGGGCAAGCACCATTTGATCCAGCCCATCCTGCCGCAGCTTTTTGATGGCATCGCCAAAGGCTCCCACACCCGGCAATATAATGCTATGGGCGTTATCCAACTCTTTGGGATGGGCTGTGACCACACTGTCAATTCCCAGGTGCTTCAGGGATGAGCACAGAGAAAACAGGTTGCCTACACCGTAGTTTATAATGGCTATCATACTACTGTCTCCCCTCTATTATCCTTTCAGCAGCCCTTTGGTTGAGGGGATTTCCCCAGAAAACCGCTGATCCACCGCCACTGCCTGGGCCAATGCCCGGCCAAAGCCTTTAAACGCTGCTTCTACAATGTGATGGGCGTTTTTCCCCGCCATCTGCCGCAGATGCAGCGTTGTGCCGGAGCCACGGCAGAATCCCCAGAAAAATTCCTCCACCAGTTGGGTATCAAAGGTGCCTATTTTTTGGGTGGGTATCTCTAGATCATAGCTTAAATGGGGCCGGCCGCTTAGATCCAACGCCACCAATACCAGTGCTTCGTCCATTGGAAGCAGGAAGCTGCCATACCGGGTTATCCCCCGCATCTCCCCCAAAGCCTGAGAAAATGCGCTACCCAAAGCAATGCCGCAATCCTCCACTGTATGGTGGTCGTCTACCTGGGTATCCCCACTGCAATCCAGGGACAGGTCAAACCGTCCATGGCGGGTAAACAGCTCCAGCATGTGGTTGAGAAACCCCACACCGGTGTTAATCTGATAAACACCCTGCCCATCCAATTCCAAGGCAACAGATATTTGCGTTTCGGTAGTATTGCGGGCCACAGTAGCACTTCTCATAACAAACCTCCCACCAAAGTTATAAATTGCTGCATCTGCGCATCGGTGCCAATGGTCACCCGCACAAAATCGGCTATCCGGGGTTTGGCAAAATGCCGCACCAATACCCCTTGCGCCTTAAGTCTGCGGTAGATTTCTTCCCCAGTTAGGCTGGGGTGGCGGATAAACAAAAAGTTGGCCTCGCTGGGAAGAACAACAAACCCCAGCTTTTCCAAAGCCTCAACGGTAGCTGTTCTGGTTGCAATAATTTTTTCTACATTTCTGCGATACTCCTGCCTATCTTCTATGGCGGCGATACCTGCGGCGATGGCTGCTCGATCCAAATTATAGGGGTTGAAAGAAAACTTAATACGATTTAATCCTTCTATCAGCGCTTTGTTCCCCAGCCCACAGCCCAGACGCATACCTGCCAGGGAACGGGATTTGGAAAAGGTTTGCACCACCAGCAGATTATCGTATTGATGTATCAGCGGCACACAGCTTTTACCTTTTGCAAAATCAATGTAGGCTTCGTCCACAATAACAAGGCGGTTGGGCTTTTCTTTTAGTAATAGTTCAATCTGCGCTGGTGTTAGCACCATTCCAGTGGGGGCATTTGGGTTGGCCAATATACTATGGCCGTCTACCTGCCGGTAGGAATCCACAGATAGGGAAAAGTCCTCTTCCAGCGGGATTTCCACTGCCTGCAAACCACATAGCTGTGCGTAAACTGTATAAAACCCATAAGTAATATCCGCAAAATACACCGGATCCCCTTGGTTAAAGAAAGCCATAAAGGCATATCCCAGCACCTCGTCTGAACCTGCCCCAGCAAACACCTCATGGGGGCTGAGGCCATAGTTTCGAGCCATTGCCTCCCGCAGCCCCATGACATCCGGGTCTGGGTACAGGCGAAAATCCGCTGTATCCAGTGCTGCTAAGGCGGTGCGTACCCCTGGGCTGGGGGGATAGGGGCATTCGTTGGTGTTGAGCTTAATGTACTGCTGATCCCGTGGTTGTTCCCCAGGAACATAGGGGCTAAGTGCTGCGGTGGCTTTGCTAAGAAAGCGGCTCATTGGGGGCTCCTCCTATCTCTGTGATGGTTGCCTAGAGTGTTTGAAACCGAGACAATACCGAACGGGCATGTCCCTCTAGACCTTCGGTGCGGGCAAAGGTTGCAATAGACTCTGCCGCCTTACCCAACGCAGCCTTGTCGTAGTAGATAAACGAGGACTTTTTACAAAAATCATCCACCGATAAGGGAGAGGAAAACCGGGCTGTTCCGCTGGTGGGTAGGGTGTGGTTAGGCCCTGCAAAGTAATCCCCCAATGCTTCCGGGGCATATTTCCCCAGAAAGATGGAGCCCGCATGTTTAACCAGTGGCAATAGGGCAAAGGGATCATCCATACACAGCTCCAGATGTTCCGGGGCAATCCGGTTGCTGATTTCCACCGCAGTTTCTAAACTATCAGTGAGAATGATGGCGCTGTTTTTAGAGATAGCATGGGCGGCAATCTCCTTGCGGGGCAGAAGGGCTACCTGCCGCTCCACCTCTTTTTGCACTGCTGACGCCAAGGTATTGCTGGTGGTTATCAGCCAAGCGGCAGACAGGCTGTCGTGCTCCGCCTGGGAAAGCAGATCCGCAGCCACGCAGGCTGGATCCGCTGTTTCATCCGCCACCACCAGTATTTCGCTGGGCCCAGCAATCATATCAATATCCACAAGGCCGTATACCATGCGCTTGGCGGTTGCCACATAGATGTTCCCCGGACCCACAATTTTGTCTACCTTTGGTACCGACTGTGTGCCGTAGCTCAGAGCTGCCACCGCCTGGGCTCCACCTATTTTAAAGATTCTGTCCACCCCTGCAACATATGCGGCCGCCAAAATATTGGGGGAAACACCCCCATCCTTGTCCGGTGGGGTGACCATAATGATCTCCCCTACTCCTGCTATTTTTGCAGGCACCGTATCCATCAGCACGGTTGATGGGTAGCTGGCGGTGCCGCCTGGGACATACACCCCTACTCGATCCAGTGGGGTGATTTTCTGCCCCAATACAACTCCTGGATATTCATCCATTATAAAGCCTTGTCGTTTTTGTTTTTGGTGAAAGGCGGCTACATTCTCCTTAGCCTGTTGCAATATACTCAAAAAAGAGGGATCTACCTGCTGCAAAGCCCATTGAACTTCCTCCTGGGTTACCTCTAATGCGGAAAGTTCTACTCCATCAAATCTGTTGGTGTAGGCAAGCAGCGCTGCATCCCCCTGTTTGCGCACAGCGGTGATAACCTCTGCCACTGCTTGCTCCACATTTGCCGGCACTTCCTCTTCTCTGGATAGCAACGCCGTAATTTCCTGTGGGGTATCACAGGTCAACAGTTTAAGCATCTTCCATTCCCTCCCCTAATCCTTTGGCGATCTGGTCTATGTGGTGTGTTTTGAATTTATAGCCAGCCTTGTTGGCGATAAGCCGGGCGCTTATGTCGATAATATCCCCAAACACCTTTAGATTGTTGGCTTTTAGGGTATTGCCTGTTTCCACTATATCCACTATCACATCCGATAGCCCCAAAATAGGCGCAAGCTCGATAGAGCCATTCAGGTGGATAATTTCGATATCCCGGTTTTGAGAAGCGTAGTATTCTCTGGCGATGTTTACATATTTTGTGGCCACCCGCAGGGTCGCCCCCACATCTTCGGTGTAATCCGCCATAGCAGCCACTGCCACACGGCATTTGCCAATGCCCAAATCCAACAGTTCATACACATCCGGACGGGTTTCTAGCAAAATATCTTTGCCAACAACCCCAATGTCTGCTGCACCTCGCTCCACATAAATGGCCACATCACTGGGTTTGACCAGAAAGTAGCGGATGCCGTTTTTCTCATCCACAAGAATCAGTTTTCTGCCCCCGTCAAAGAAGTCATCGCAAATATAGCCAATCTGTGCAAACATTTTGTAAACGGTATTGCCCAACCTGCCTTTTGGAAGCGCTACATTTAGCATGATGCCGCCTCCTTCACCAGTTGTCCATCCACAAAGCGCATATGAGTTCGATAGGTAACACCCAGCCTTTGCAAATCACTGTCTTCTCGCTCTAATCGCACAGTTTTTCCGGTATCACACAGTGCCTTTCGGCATTGCAGCAGCGCCGGATAATCACAGTTTGGCGGATAGGTTACCAGCAGATCAAAGTCGTAGAGCCGCCCGCTTTTTAGATAGGTGTTCAGCGGATCCAGCGACACTGCAAAGCCAATGGCACCGCTTCGCTTTTTCATCTTTTTCATCATATTGTCATATCTGCCTCCGGTAAGCACCAGCTTGGGGATACCCTGGACATACCCCCGAAAAATCAGGCCGTTGTAGTAATCCAAATCGTTGACCACCGAAAAATCCAAGTTGACTGTTCCTGCAAATTTATTTTGCCCAATCATATCTGCTACCAAGATGAGCTCTTGCAGTGCTGCCTGCATCTGCTGGTTGCAAACCAGCGCTTTAGCCTTGGGCAGTTCCTTCAGAAAGCTACCGTGGAGTGCCGCTAGATCCAGAATTCTTCGAGTTTTTGTATCCTCTACGCCCCACTGTTCCAGCAATAGCTTTAAATCCGAGGTGTTTTTGGCATGAATGCAGGAGAGTGCCTGTCTCTCCTCTTGATGGGAGAGCCCCAAATCCGCCAACAGCCCCGACACAAATCCCAGATGAGAGATATCCAGCAAGGATTGGTCGCTGATAACCGCCAAGCTATCCAGGGCCAGCTCCACGATTTCCAGGTTGGCCAGATCATCGGCAGGGCCAATAAGCTCCACGCCTATTTGATTGTGCACCCGGTATTCCCTGTTTTCCCGGAGTAGGCGGTAAACTTCGTCCACATAATACAGCTTTTGAGCGGCTATGGGCTGTTGGG
>CAYNCW010000121.1:0-7923 GCA_964395635.1 uncultured Oscillospiraceae bacterium | reverse complement strand
GTGGATAAAATCTGATAAGCCCACTATGGAGGACTTTAATGAGGATAATCGGATTATTGACAAAGAGATTCGTGCACTTCAGGCGAGTAAGGCGAACAAGACTTCACATGTCAAATATCCTTTACCGCTTGTAAATGCTGTAGAAGAAGCGTGGGAAAATTACTATTTTAAAGATCAGTTTGGTGTGGTAACTGTTTGGGTTAATGTCAGCAATCGTGATTTAGGCCATTATCTTTCAGGTGTTGTTGCTACACTGCCAGTGGGATTCAGACCCTCAAAAAGCATTCGGTTTTCGGCATATATCCAAGACAACAGTAGCGGATCAGGTGCGGGTGGTTATTTTGAAATTGACTCAATCGGGAAAATCACTATTGGATATCCTCCCAACACAAATGCTCGTTGGGCATGGGGTACTTGCTCGTTTGTTGCGTCATAGCGCGCTAAGATGCAACACCTACTTCACCTCATTCGCCCAATGTGTACTAAGACAACTAAAAATTTTAGGAGGTTATCATTGTGAGTAACATGAATCAAATTATTGCAGATATTGAAGAATACAAGAAAAATGGCGGTGATATAAACGCCCTATTGAGTAGCGCTCAAACGCTTGCCGCTACCGGAAAAACCCCGCTGGGCTTAAACCAGTGGGTAAAATCCGATAAACCATCCATGGCAGATTTTAACGAAGATAACCGGATTATTGACGAGGAGATTCGTGCGCTTAAGGCAAATAAACCTGATAAAAGCTATGTGGATGCACAATTAGCAAATAAGGTGAACATAACGCCGCCTCAAAGATATAATCTTCCAGTAAGTGAAGGGTTTGAGATTACACATGCCGGACACTATTGGAAAACCTCATTTGGACTTGTCACTGTAACCTTTGAAATTATTAAGAAACAACCTCCGTTCGGCCCTGGTGGATACTGTATCGCTACATTACCAGTAGGGTTCCGTCCTGTTGGATATCTGGCACACTTTAATGCAGTAACACGTGGCTCTAGCGGTTTTCAGTCTACTTATGCTTACGTGACTACAGAGGGTGCAATCAATGTAAACTTAGATAAAGTTAATGGAGAAATAGCAGGCACTATATCATTTTACACAGAATAATTGCGCTTTAAGACAACCATCTACTTCGCCTAATACACATAACCTGAAAAAACAACAAAGGAGCAATACCAAAATGAATAACATTAATCAAATTATAGAAGATTTAGAGCAATACAAACAAAACGGCGGCGATATGAATGCCTTGGCCGGAAGTATCCAGCCTTTATTTGCAACTGGAAAAACACCGCTGGGCCTAAACCAGTGGGTGAAATCCGATAAACCCACTATGGTGGATTTTAATGAGGATAACAAGATTATTGACGAGGAGATTCGTGCGCTTAAGGCAAATAAACCTGATAAAAGCTATGTGGATGCACAATTGGGGAATAAGGTGAACTTAATCAAGCCAACAAAATATAAATTTCAAACCACTCTCAGTTACGAAAACCAGCCTTATTCATATTACTGCAAAACACAAGAAGGTGTAGTTATTCTTAGTTTAGACGTATTGAGTAATAGTACAGTTCAAAATCAAGGCATCATTGCAACACTGCCAGAAGGGTTTAGACCGCAAGGAATGATGATAACTCTATGTTCAGTGGATACTTACCCAGTGTCCGGCAACCGCACCCATGGCACAATTAGAATAGAGGGAAATGGGTCGATTTCCTATACTGGAAATCTAGGGGATGAAATTACATCAAATCATAGAATTGTTCGTGCGAATATTTCTTTTGTAGCGCAATAGCGCGCTATTGCGCTACAAAGTGCAGCATTCCCCACACCAATGCTGCGGCTCCGATTGTAGCAGGTGAGCCATAGCATGAAACAACACCACTACTTGAAATGTTAATAGAAGGGCTTGGTTGTCTGTTAGAACTTATTATCATGCCGCCCGGATAAATCAGCGATGCCCTTGGTCGAAATCCTTCAGGAAGATTGCATATGATATCCCCATTTCCAGTTACTGCAGCATCAGACTTTTGACGGGCACTAATAATGGCGGTTACTTCGTTAAACTCATTCTTCCAATAAATACTTTCGTGTGCTGGTTCAAACATATTTGATAATACTAGCGTATAAATCTGAGGACTATTTATGTTCACCTTATTCGCCAAAGATCACCCTAATACAACACCCGCCGCAGAACATCAGTGCTGCGGCCCACCATATATGTCACAAAACCCATAAACCAAGCATAGAAAGGAGACCCCTATGCCAACAAAACCAACCTGTCTACATATTCCAGCTCTCTACGAAGAGGGCACCGCCCGGATAACCTGGGAACAGGTGGAAGATGTAGAAGGATATGAACTGGACTGCCATTTTGACCAGGACTTTCAGTCGGCACTAACCGGCAAAACTTGGGGAAATATACAGCAGTCCACTATAGATTGGTCTGCCATGGATCAGCAGGAATTAACCTGGTCCGATTTTGAATCGCTGCCTGCCACAGGCATTAGCTGGAGCTATTTTGATTTCCTTGCACTGGGCTGGGAAGCCATGGAGAATCATGAGATGACCTGGCAGCAGTTTGGTAAGCTTCCCCCTAAATTCACAGTGTTTAAGGGGGACGGAGAAAAAACACCTGCCCCAGATCAAGGCCTTACCTGGGCAAATATAGACAGCTCATCCCACACATGGTCAGACACGCAGCAGCCAGACTGGTCCTGGGAGGACTTTGAGCTACAACCCTCTATTGGACAAAGCTGGGGACAAATGGATAGCAAAGCCATATCCTGGGAGGAGATGGACAACGCCCCCTGTACCTGGCAGGAGATAGAGCAGCTACCCCCCTACGGCCTTTGCTGGAGCAGCTTGGACGGCCGGTGGCTGCAGTGGGGTGAATTGGAATCAGAAGATCTTACCTGGGAGGGACTTGAAACCCTGCCAGCCGATGCCAAAACCCACATTGCCCATACCCTAGACATCCCAATCTACAAGAAAAAGGCCATCTTCCGGGTGCGTTCGTATAACCAGGAGAACTATTCCCAGTACCTGACCACCGCACTGCTAATAACATTGCCTAGAAGTCTTGCCAAATACAAACCACCCTGTATCCATCTCCCTGAAAAGTTCTATGAAGGCGACACCGCCGACATCCATTGGGGTGATCTCTATGGCGCCCAAGGTTTCCTGCTGGAGCGCAAGTGCACCGGTGATGCTGGGTTTCAGAATATCAATGGCGGTAAGTGGAGCTATGTCTTAGCCCCTGGCAACAAAGAAAACTGCCCCATTCTTTCCAAGGTAACTGATGTGGCTACACATATACACTTTGTAGACACCCTGCCTTACAATCAAGCGGATGTCACCTATCGGGTCAAGGCCTACAACACCACCGACAGCTCCCAATACAATACATCGGAAAAAGCAAGCATTATCCCCGTATTTTATCGCAGCGGGGAGGTTGCTCTCAACGTTGTTGCCGGGATGAGCTATCTGGTTCCGCTGTATGCTGCAGATCTGGAGAGGATTGCCCAGGTTGTGGTCAACCTTGCATATAATCCCAGCTTCCTAACCTTTCAGGGCCTTTCTTTCCCAGAGACTACTGGCTTACAGGTGGACAATATGCCCCGCATGTTTGGTACAAACGTTATCTCCCATGAAAATGGAGTCGTCCGGTTTGGCATAACAGGTACCCCACCTTCCGGAAAATCATGGAGTGGATGCTTTGCGGTAGCACGCTTTATCGCTGCCAAAAGCGGGACAGCGACAGTACAATTATCGTAAAGGAGAAAAGTCAATGGGTGATATATTAAGCACTACCGAAATACTCAACCCGAAAGAGTTTATTGAATCGCCGTTTCTAAACAACATATCAAAATCAGAAGCCATTTCCCTCAATACCGGTGCGCTGGAATATATGGAAACGGATTTTGTATTGCCGGGAAAAAACGGATTTGATCTGGTTATTGCCAGAAGATATGATTCGTTTAGCAGCAACCTAACGGATCTTGTTCCAATAAAAACAAGTACAACAGTGGATATGTACTGCATCTATTGCCAGTATATTACCATCAAAGGGGACAAAAAGTACACAAATGTTATACTTGGAGAAAGCTTAACCTATAGCTCCTACGAAATTGATGACAAACTATATAAAGAAACTCAAATCATTGAAAATGCAACGGATTCTTATGGTGCTGATCTATCAGTTTATTATCTATCAAATGGTAGATGGATTCGCAAAGACATTAACGATGCTGTTGTTACTTTTTATGGGTCTATTGAAAAACAAGTCATGAGCACCAGTATGCATGATGTGTTTGTATCTTCCTCTCGAAATAATGACCATTTGGTCAGTACCTTTGGTCTTGGCTACGGGTGGAGCTTTTCGCTGCCATCGATTGAGATTGTTCCGGATGCAGAAGCTCGATCAAGGGATAAAACGCGTAAATATCTCCATTTACCTGATGGTAGAAATATTTTATTTAATGCTGCCACTGCAGATCGGGGGCAGATTAAAGATATCAAGATAACATCATCGACAACACAGTGTAGTGTAGAATACAAAAACGGCCACAAGGACTATTTTGATTACAATAACGGCGGTCGACTGTATAAGCGGGAGGATAGATTCGGCAATACTATATTGGTCACCTATCCTTATGATGGAGGCATGGAGATAACCGATAGCTGGAGCCGGGTAATAAAGCTATCCAAGATACCTAGCGGATACCAGTGGCTCCTTCCTGATTCTACGGTAATTCGGTATGAAACTGACGGAACCAAACTCACAGCTGTCCACAGACAGGTTGTGAGTAGTCAATACCAAACCACACGCTATCAATACATTGAAAGGCATTGCTCTGCCCGGCTTTTGAATGATGATTTTAGAAGTGATGAAGAGCAACCGATTACTTACAATTGCCTTTCAAAGGTTATCCACCCTAGCAAAGACGAAACCTATTATACATTTGATACATATTCTTTAAAACTGAATCAGCATAATGGATACAGGATTATTCCAGTCATAAAAAAGCGCAGAGAGTATAGCAATAGTAAATATCGAAATACAGTTGAATACGACTATAAAAGCTCTTCCCTCAGTGACAAAGAGTATATCTCCAAAGCAACCGTATCCTATTATGATGAGGACAAGGCAACCTATACGTTAACCGAAATAAACACATTTAACGCCAAGGGCCAGTGCAACTCCATTCTAAAACAAAATAATACACCATCCGGAGCAAAAACACTCTATGATGTCACTTTCAGCTATGGGCTAAATAGTGCCGAAAAGGATTACAAGCAAAAGATAAAGGAAGTCAGTAAGAAATATGGTGATGGTGGAACTATACTGACCAAAACAACTGTATGGAACTATACCGACGACTTTAAGGCCAATGTTTCCAGCATAACAGAAACCTACACCTCTTATGCAGACTCCTGCAATCAGCAAACATTTTTCCAATACGATTCCAACTACAGCATAGTCCTGGAAAAACGATTCAGTCAGGAAAATGCAATAGAGATTAAGGAGGCCAACAAGCTCCATCAAAACGGCAAAGTCATCGAGTGGAGTTGTGTGTATCACGGCGGTATTCTCAAGGAAAAGACTTGGTATGAATACGTTGGATACAATGTTAGTCAGCAGCGCCGGTACCGGGAACCGCTCATTGATCCGATTCAGCAAATAGTATCGCCCGATGAAGGTAGCTATACAACCACCACATTTGGTTATGGTAACTACTCCTCCCAGCCAATTTTGGTGGAAACCCTTGGGGTGCTGGATGCCCTTGGCGCACCGGCCCACCAAGGTAAGGTGACCCAGCGCTTCCTCTATGATGGATTCGGCAGGGTAAAAACCAAAACCAACCCCAATGGTCTCATTGTTACCAATGAGTATGACGGAATTGGCCGCCTTACCAAAGAGGATTTTGGAGGACTTTGCCACAACCTCAACACCTACGACGATGCCAATAACCAACTGACCGTTAAGGATAGACAAGGAAGATGTAAGCGCTTTCACTACACGCCATACGGCAAGGTAAGCGAAGTTTGGGAGGTAACCCCCGGCCAGACAGCAGTAAAACTCGCCTCCTTCTTATACGACAGCAATGAACGACTGGTAAAAGAGACAGCATATAAAGCCAATGACGCTGTCCGCAGTGAGACTATATATGCCTACGATGCTCTGGGCAGACCTACTGAAAAGACCACCCGCTCCTCAACCAGTACAGAACTGGCACGGGAAGGATGGCAGTATTGGGATGTGGAGAATGTGGGTGGTGCTCTAGTTGACAGAATTGAACACACGGTGGTAGGCGATAACCGTGATGAAACTATCGTAACCACTATCCTAATGGATCCCTTGGGTCGCATCATTACCAAAACAACCGATGGGGCATCGACACAAATTACCTATGATAAACTAGGCAACAAAAAAAGCATAACCGATCCACGGGGCAAAACAACCCATTGGAAATATGACCACGCAGGCCGTATTTTGGAGGAGACAAACCCCCTTAATAAATGTACCTCTACTGGGTATGATGCATTGGGCAATAAAATTAAGACGGTACTTCCGGAGTGGCAAGGCACCATTTTTGCAACAGAATATATCTACGACACTGCCGGAAGGCTTATTCGGCAGCGCTCACCCTTGGTTCATAACAACGAAATGGAAACCCAATACTTCTACAATCCAGAGGGGCAGGTTGTTTGCCAAAGAGTGCTTGCGGATACAAACAAATGGCACACCACTCATTTCTTCTACGATTTGCTAGGCAGGCAAACCGATACCGCTCAGTATGAAGCGGATGGTACCCTTGTGGGCACACATCTTGTTTACGACTATGCCGACAACAAAACTGATGTCTACACCGGCATTGTGTATCAGTCTTTGTCTGACATGCAGGCTAAGCTGCCAATAAAAAACACCGGTGGGGCTTTAAATGGAGCCTACCGAACAACCTATCAGTATGATCGGTATAACAATATAACCGAAAGTATTGATGCCCGCTCCAACCGGCTGGCTACATCCGATCCCCTCTACAAAAAAGAGATCTATGTATTTGACAACACAGGACTGCTAAAACAAAAAACCGACCGCAACGGCAATGTGACCACCTTTGTCTATGATGACCTAAACCGCATTACCCAGCAATCAACCACCACACCTGATGGCAAGGGCAATGTGACACTCAGTTACGGCTATACCAAGTCCGGCCAAAAGCGGTCTGAAAGAAACAATACCCTGTTATCTACTTACACTTATAATAACAAGGGGCTGCTGCGCCAACAAACCGAAGGGGATGTGGTAAAGGAATATACCTACAACGCAAATGGTAACCGGCAATCCTTTACCCTGTACAAAGCAAATACTGTGGAGATGCAGTTGGGTTATGACTACGACGATCTGAGCCGCCTATCACAGGTGAAGCGAAACGGCCAAGTGATTGCGGCGTATCAGTATACCGACAACGGCAACCGGGAAAAGCTTACCTATCCACAGAAAAACACATCCATCACTTACCGGTACAATAAGGCTAATTTGATTACACAAATTGAAAACACCATGGGCAAAAGCACCTACACCTATTATTTTGATGGCAACCATAAACAAAAGGTGGATTTCGATGGTAAGACAACCGATTATACCTATGACCCAATGGGCAGGCTTGTGGTGGAAACCCAGCAGGGCGGCAACAAAATGGAGTATTCATATGACCGGTACGGCAACCGCAGCAAAATGACTCTGACCGATATAAACAAAAAAGTTTCCGTTACAACTTATCGGTATCACCCTGGCAACTGGCTTTTGCAGGAGGAAAAAGCGTACGATGGCATAACCGAAACGATACGTTATCGCTATGATGCGGCTGGCAATCAGGTGTTTCGTCAATGGGAAAGCACCGCTCCTGCAAA
>CAYNCW010000120.1:0-7982 GCA_964395635.1 uncultured Oscillospiraceae bacterium | reverse complement strand
GGCACAGGGCAGCACTGTTAAATCAACCGGTGGTGTCGCCAGCGGCCCTATTAGCTTTATGAAGGTATTTAACATGGCTACCGAAGCAGTTAAGCAAGGTGGAACCCGTCGCGGGGCCAACATGGGTATTTTGCGCGTTGACCACCCAGACATACTGGAGTTTATCGACTGCAAAAGCATTAATACAGACATCACCAACTTCAACATATCGGTAGGCATCACCGAAGCTTTTATGGAAGCTGTGGAAGCCAATAGTGACTACCCTTTGATTGACCCTGCTACCAAGGATACTGTGGGACATCTCAGTGCCCGTGAAGTGTTTGATAAAATTGTACAAGCTGCGTGGAGCAACGGAGAACCCGGCATTATCTTTTTGGATAGACTCAACCAGGACAATGTTGTGCCCTCTCAGGGAGAGATCGAAAGCACCAACCCCTGCGGTGAGCAGCCCCTGCTTCCCTACGAATCCTGTAATCTAGGTTCCATCAACCTTCTGCAAATGTTGCAGGAAACTGCTACCGGTTGGGAAATTGACTACGATAAGCTGGAAAAAACCATCTACAACGCTGTTCATTTCTTGGATAATGTTATTGATGTAAACAGATATCCCCTGGATAACATAGAGTTTACCACAAAGTTGACCAGAAAAATTGGCTTGGGCGTTATGGGCTTTGCCGATATGCTCCTTCGCCTGGGTATCCCTTACAACTCGGATAGAGGTGTTGCCCTCGCAGGCGAAATTATGGCCTTTATCAATGAGCACGGCCATATCGCTTCTCAAATTTTGGCGGAAATGCGCGGTGCATTCCCGTTGTTTGACCAAAGCAACTATGCAAATGGCACCCCTATACGCAATGCAACTGTCACCACCATCGCCCCTACCGGAACCTTGTCCATTATTGCTGGCTGTTCTTCTGGCGTGGAGCCTGTGTTTGCCTATGCCTATATACGCAATATTATGGACAATACCGAGATGGTTGAAACTAACCCCATCCTTCGGGGTGAACTTGAGCGTCGTGGTCTTTACAGCGAATCTCTCATGCGCCGTATTATAGAGGCCGGTAGCCTTGCCCATATTGACGAGCTTCCACAAGAGCTGTGTCAGGTGTTTGTTTGCTCCCACGATATTAGCCCCATCTACCATATCCGGATGCAGGCAGCATTCCAACAACACACCGACAATGCGGTATCCAAAACCGTTAACTTCCGCAATGATGCCACCGCAGAAGAGGTTGCCGAGGTGTATAAGCTGGCTTACAAGCTTGGCTGCAAAGGAACAACCCTCTACCGTGACGGCAGTCGATCCAGCCAGACCTTGAACATTGGCAAGGTTAAGCGCGCAGATGAGCCCCAAGCCCAGCAGGAACCGGTAGAACCAATATCTGAACCGGCACCTGTAGCTGCAGTTGCGCCTGTACCTACCGTAGTTAAGCCCCGCCCCCGCTCGGAAAGCATGATGGGACTGACCAAGCGTATGAAGATAGGGTGCGGCAACCTATATGTCACAGTGAATTACGACGATGTTGGCATCTGTGAGGTGTTCACCTCTACCGGCAAAGCTGGGGGCTGTCCTTCCCAATCTGAAGCTGCGGCCAGACTGGCCTCTATTGCTTTGCGCAGCGGCATTGCAGTGGATGATGTCATCAAACAGCTTCGTGGCATACGCTGTCCATCCACTATACGGCAAAACGGCATGAAGTGCACCTCTTGCCCTGATGCCATCGCCCGGGTTATCAAAGAAGTAGATGACAATTTAAAGCGCGGCAGCCTGATGGCGGAAAGCAGCTCGAATGCTACTGCGTTTAAGTTCTGCCCTGAATGCGGCGGTGGACTGAATACAAGCAGCGACAGCCAAAGCTGTGGCCAATGCGGCTTCACCCGTACCATTGAGCAGAAAAAGCAGTCTACTATCAAAAAACCCTCTCACGGCTCTATCTGCCCCGAATGTAACGAAAATATGGAGCATGAAGGCGGATGTGTCTCCTGTCGCAACTGTGGCTATTCTAAGTGCAATTAATCCTGTAGAGCTATCAATAAATCCCCTTACCCAATTGCTTATCAAAGCTATGGGTAAGGGGATTTTTGTATCTGAACAAGTCACACATTACTGGGAATCTGTAGCGGGTTTGGGAAGAGGCACAAATAAGCCGATGGTTGCGGCTGTCATTCCCAGGGTTAGCCACCATACATAGGGGAGCAGCAATGGATTCCACATGTACAATAAGACAGCTATCAAGGCTTCCAGTAGTATAATTAACCTGCTACGGAATCGAAACACCTTATACTCATCGCCCTCCACTGTCCGGTTTGGATGATCCTGTGGCGCTTTGAAAAAGACCAGAATAACGCAAAGGGGTATTAAGATTAAACTACAAGCCCACTTCCAACCATGGGGTATAAACAAGCAGAGGGCCAATACTATCCCATAGAGGCACTGCATAGTACAGAAACAACTCAGATAGGAATTTGCATGGTATCCCCCAGCATATGCCCGCAGTGTAAGAAAACACGCAAGGAATACCAAACTCCCCAGTGTCTCACCCACCAAAAAAGAAATGAATACGATCACCAATATACTCGCTGCAGTAGACAAAATCATTTCAAATCCATATACATAAACCTCGTGGTCTTCTTCGGCAATAGATTGGTTCCCCAGCATAAAGTTGGTAAGGGATACAGCACATTTATGTAACATTAACAGTTTCCTCCTAAAAAAGGTTCGGCAAGATTCTCAGGTACTGAGGAATCCTGCCGAAGCATGGAAAGCGTTATTTTTTCAGTTTTTGTGGTACTTTTGGTTGGTGTGTCACGAAACTAAAACTACCCGCAGACTTTTTTGCCACCATTTTTACCAATTGGAGTACTTGCTTCTTCATATCCATTCTCCTTTTTCTTTAAGATTTTTAATCTGTCATCAGACAAAAAACAAGGATACGTAAGGCGAACAACCATTGTGCGATAATACTCCTTATGTTCTATTATCACATTCCCTTGGTATTTATCAATGATATTTTGTATTCCGTTCATCACTAGTAGTTCAATTTTTCCATCAGTAGGGTTTTCAACCTGAATAACCAGTTCTCTCTTCTGACCTTCTAATTTAATGAGAACCACTTTTGCCGCATCCGGATCATGAATGCTTTGTACCTCGCTTAGTACACAATTTAATATGTGATCCATAATCAAGCAGATATCTTCGGGAACAATAAAATGAATGGGCGGCAATTTACCTTCCATGTGAATGGCAATCCCCATATCAAAAGCAGTTTCCCACTTAATTGCCATAACAATATCCAGTAGCTCATCCCCTGTATCGTAGTTAATCTGCATTTTTTGGTCTATTTGTTCAAATGCCTCAATATACTTTTGCCTGTCGTCTGTATTGGGAACCAATGTCCAAATACCCTGTAAATACTGAAAGGTATCTATGCGAAATTGCCTCACTCTTTTATATGCTTCGATTACCTTTAAGTTACAGTTGGTTTTAAGCATTTCCACTTCGGTTTGTCGTTCTTTTTTCATCATTAGAATAAGGCAAAGCAAGCAAACCATATAACATAAAATCAACATAGGAATCTGCCTTGAGATCAACTGATTATAAACTTCGTCTCCTATACCAGAGATTAGTACACATATAATCATAGAAAACCATACTATTCCAATGGATAAAAACAATTGCAGCATAAAAATACTAATAATTTTTTTCTGTTTTTGCTTATGTAAATAAATAAATACACATGATTCGATTATTTTGTTGAATAATGCCCATAGTAACCTATAAGTTCCCTGTGCTATAAATGTCGATATAGGTTCTCTAGCTATTAATAGCCAACTGCTTAATATTATTAATTCTAAAAAGAACATAAGCGTAAATGGTAGCATCAACCAAAACATCCGCTCATACACTCTACCATATAGAAACACATAAAAGGTTAACGTTATACAAGGAAATACGATTACAGAAATAAGGCTAAACTGTGTAGAAAAATTGACAGCGCAAAATGCTGTAACCAAGAAGATCCAATAAAGCACCAGGTGCCTTTTTTTTACCCAATTTTGTAACCCGGCGCCTTTAGAGGAGATAGAAATTAAATAGGCGGCATCATAGCCATTCAATAGTACCTCGAATACTATCCAGAATGCACTCATCTGCTTTCTCCCGAGATTGTTATAGTGACAGTATAGCATAAAAAGCGACATTTCTTTGTCTAAGTATGTCGAATTTCGTCACCAAAAGTAAACAGGCTGCCTATTTTGTATAGGCAGCCTGTTTACACATATCAGAGAGAGAAGAAGTTAGCTGGTTAGCGTTTCTTTTTTGCTGTTGCGCCCATGGCTACGCTTCCCATCAGCAACAGTGCGCCCAGCACTGCTACAGGTCCACGCAATGCACCACCAGTCTGAGGCAATTTGCCAAGGGGCACATCAGGATCCAAAATGGTTGTCAACGGAGGAAGTGCTGCCAGTGGGACTTCAGGGTCCTCAATGGTGATAGTTCCGGTTCCACCACCGCCACCACCAAAGAGGTTTACATTAGGTGTATTGTCAGTTCCGCCACCTGTACCGCCGGTTCCACCGCCGCCAGTTGTACCGCCGCCACCGGTTCCGCCGCCACCGGTTCCACCACCGTCAGTTCCGCCGCCACCGGTTCCACCACCGCCAGTTCCGCCACCATCAGTTCCGCCACCGCCATTGGTTGTAGGGGTGTTGGTAACTGTGATGGTGTAAACGCGAACATCGTCTACCACTGTCCAGCTAGGGGTGCCATAGACAGGTTCATAGTAGGTGCCGCTAAGGTTGCCGGTTACTTCCTGCACAGTCCAATACAGGTCGCTGCGCAGGCCACTAATTTCGCCGCTGCCGGTCCAGACATTGCCATTGCGTTGTACTTCCACAGGGATAGATTTTTCTTCTACCAGCTTGGTATAGGCAGCATCGCTGTAGCCTTTTACATTAAAGGTAAAGATCTTATCTGTCGGTGTGGCTGTATCCGCATTCAGAACTTTGTTGACAATAACCTTAACCGACTCTTCCCGAGTGATTTTGGGGACATTTACAAAGTTAAAGGTTGCGTTGGTTTGGTCATTCTCGGTTTTTTGGTCGATGTTGCCATATACATCGTAGGTTTGTTTGGTTGGTGCAAATGGTCCTTGTAGAATTTCTTCACACTCGTACCGCAGCCCGGAGGGTGTATCCTTCAGTTCCATAGCTCCTGTGGTTCCCTTCCAAACATCGCCTTCACGATGCAGGGTGATTGTGTGAATCTTCTCGTACTTCTTGGCATTCTGATTGTCATATCCAACCAGTCGGAAGGAGAACTGTTGATCCACATTTTCAGGATGAATGCTATTCATATTTAGGGTCTTGTTAATGGTTACAACATCGTACTGAACATCCACAGCATGGGGCGTGTTCTCAGCAACAAAGGTTACAACATTCTCCACCTTGTTGTAGGAATAGCTGAAGTCGTAGCCATCGCCATCAAGCTCGGTGAGGGTGTAGTAGAGCCCTTTAGAAGGTACAATTATGCTATCACTTTCACCCGACCATGTTTCACCGGTCTTGGTAAGGTCAACAACAATATTTTCCTTGCTCCAAACTTGTGTATTATTCCGGTAACCCTTCAGTAAGAAGGTAAAGCTTGTAGCAGAAGGTATATCGGTGTTTTCCTTCAGAACCTTCTTAATAACTACCTCTTCATGTGGTGCTGCAGGCGGTGTGTTGGTAACTGTAGCAGTATGGGTTACTACGCCTTGATCATTATTACCTTGAACAAATTCGCCTGGGTCAGAATTTGAGCTGTAGGCTACTACATAACCAAAGGTATCGTCAATTGGTGTACCTTGCTCATCCATTACTTCTACTACAGAATAGGTGAACCCATTGGGAACCACGATCCAATCGGTTTCGCCCTTCCAAATACCGTCTTTTGGCTCTACGGTAATGGCATAAATTTCGCTGAATTCTCCATTGTTGCCGCCAGTTACCTGGACATAGAAGGTATCATGGGTAACAGTCTGGCTGTCAGGAATATTCAGCTCTTTATACACCTTTAACAGATCCTTGGGAATAGGTGTATTGGTAACTGTTGCAGTGTGTTCTATCACATCCCCGTTTTCTGCTTTCACTAAAGTTTCGGAGCTGTACTTCACCGTATAGTCAAAGCTGTCATCAATGGGGGTACCTTGGTCATCCATCACTTCGGTTACGGTAAATGTCAGGTCAGAATCTACTGCAATCCAGCCGGTATCGCCAATCCAAGCCCCGGTGTTATCCTTCTCTATATTAATAGAGTGGACCACTTTGTACTGCTCGCCGCCATTGGCATCTTTACCTACTACCTGTACAAAGAAGGTTGTATCGGTTACCTGGCTGTCCCCAGTAACCTCCAGCTTCTTAAAGATTTTGATTTTTTCCTCTTTTGGAATCGGCTTGGGTGTATTGGTTACTGTCGCTGTAAACTCTTTTGCACCATCTATTGCTTTACTTTCGGCAAAGCTTCCATTGTCGCTATAGCTTACAATGTAACCAAAGCTATCATCAATGGCATTGCCTTGCGCACCCATTACCTCGGTTACAGTAAGTGTTGCATCAGGGCTTACATCAATCCAATCTGTTTTGCCTATCCAGCTATTGCCTTGCTTGGTTACCTTAATCTTATGAACTTCATCATAATTTGCGCCATCGTTTTGGCCGGTAACTTGCACGTAGAAAGCATCTTGCATGACTGGATCATCAGCACTATCCAAAACCTTAGTGACTTGGTAACGTGCTTTTTGTTTTGGCTTAATAGTGTTTGTTACCGTTCCGGTGATAACACCATTCACCTTTTGCATAACCCCGTCATCAGATACTGTCACAGTGAATTCCACTGCATCTTGATCCAGAGGATTGCCGTTTGCATCCACTTCACTTAAAGTATAGGTGTAGTTTTCTCCACCGGCTGGGCCTTCTACGATTGTTTCGCTTTCAGTTGCGCCTGCTGCAATGGTAATGGCTACAGGGGCTTGAGTTTTCCATTTTTCAGCACCGTTTTCAGTAGCAGTTATATGGAAGTAGAAGGTTTTATCGGTTTCAAAGGTGCCGTCCGCAATTACTTTGTTAATCTGCAGCTGAGGATTTTGCGGTACAAAGTCGCTCTTAATAGCAACTGCATAAGGTTCAGCTAAGAGTGTTGCTGTGCCAATCTTAAAGCCTACGCTTGCTGCGTTGCGAGCAATCTTGCCGGATACAAACTCTCCGTCACGAATGGCAGCGGCGTATTTCACTTCCAGGGTAGATTTTGCAGGCAGCGGATTATCCAGCTTCACGCGGAATGCCGTGGCATCGTTGGCATCCATGCTGGTCTGCCAGTTGACGGTTGCACCGGTCTCCTGCAATCCCCACTCTGCATGACTAAAGACATACTTGGCTCCAACATCTGCAAACTCAACAGAATAGCCACTGGTCATGAGTGTGCCATTGAGATATACCTTGACATCGTTGCTATTGGCAAGTTTTACGCCCATTTCGCTACCGCGATTGGCATTGTTGGCAGATGCATAATCGTTTTTAGCAGGCAAACGGTTTATGATATGCAGGTTGTTATAAGGATCGTTGGAGCCGTTGGTTACCTTATAGGTGTAGCTAAAAGGTGCATCCGGTGTATCCAAAGTTAAAACTCTGTTGGATTGGGTGCTATCGGTGGATAACTTATTGGACTGAACCTGCATGGTGTTATTGAGTGCAAATATTCCGTATACACCCACACTGCTGGAGTGGCGAACCACATGAACATTTTCGGCGGGACGAGTGGGAACTAAGGAACTCATATCAATCCAAGCAGCTTCTGTCCCCTGAGCGCCCCATTTGGTGTTTACATCACTGCTGGTAAAGAGCTGATAGGCTTGGGGAATAACATAAGCTTCAGCCTTATAAGTCTTGTATGGTGCATCGGTTTTGACATCAGTTACAAACAACAGGTTTAAATCCAGATCTGCGTT
>CAYNCW010000119.1:0-8111 GCA_964395635.1 uncultured Oscillospiraceae bacterium | reverse complement strand
ATTTTTTACAGCAAAAAAGAACGGCGATTTTTTCGCCGTTCTTTATAAAGGGGCAGTATATGCCGCTATAGGCTGAGGCTTATTCTGCTCCTGCTCCGAAACCTTTTTAAATTCATTGGCAACTTTGAGAAAAATTTCCACCAGGTTGGGGTCAAAATGGGTTCCTGCTTCCGCCGTAATAATTTCTAGTGCCTTTTCGTGTGTGTAAGAGGGTTTATAAGGACGCTGAGAAACCAGTGCATCATATACATCGGATATGGCCATCATCCGCCCGCTAATGGGAATATCGGTTCCAGAAAGCCCATAGGGGTAGCCGGTTCCATCCCAGCGTTCATGATGAGATATGGCTAAGGTTGCAGCCTGATCCAAAAAATCTTTGGATCGGGTAAGTCCCATTGCCCCCTTAATCGCCCTTTCCCCCACAATGGTGTGCTGCTTAATAATGGCAAACTCTTCCGGTGTAAGCTTACCAGGCTTTTGCAAAATATGATCCGGGGTGGCAATTTTGCCAATATCATGGAGCTGTGCCGCCTGAAACAAAAACTCCTTGTTGAGTTTGGCCATTTCCTCCTGATACTCCCCGTTTTCTACCAAAGCATAAAACAAAATCTCCAAATACTTTTGTGTACGTACAACATGGCCCCCGGTCAAGCCGTCCCGGCATTCCACCAAATTGATCAGTGTGTGAATAATGGCTTGTTGCAGCTCATAAATAATCTCGGTTTGCTCATGAACCATAATGGTCAGATTGCGGTTATAAAATTCCAGTTCCTTTTTCTTGCTCTCCAAATCAATATGCAGTGCAATCCGCTGTAGCAAAAGGGGAATGGAAAAGGGCTTGGTAACATAATCCACTGCCCCTTTTTTCAGCCCCTCCAACTCGCTGCCATGATCATCCTTGGCTGTGAGAAAAATAATGGGAATATCCTTGGTATTGGGTGTTTCTTTGAGTTTTTCCAACACCTGAAAGCCATTCATTTCCGGCATTTCAATATCCAACAAAATCAGCTCCGGCGTTATCTTTTCCAGCAGCTCAAGAGCCTTTTTCCCCGAAGGAACAGGCACCACAGTATAACTTGCCTCCAGCGCTTTTTTGGCTACTGTAAGGTTGGTTATATTGTCGTCCACAATCATAATTTTTTTTCGCTCTTTGGGTTCACCCTCTTGCCCAGATGATTGGTTGTGTATATCCGCCATAGTTTAGACCAACTTTCTTGCTGTATAGCATCCCCAATAATAGTTTGTAGAAGCTCCCCCACCCACACAAATCCGTACATCAATTGCTATTTTTCTATACCCACCATCTGGGCCAATTTGGCCACATTGCGCTCTGTCTCGTCATAATCAAACATATTTAAACTGTTCTTTATCTCCAAAAGGGTTTTGGAGGTTTCCTCTTCCCAGGTGTATCTACACAGAGTATCAATGATACCTTCTAAAAGGTCAAAATCAACATTTTCTATATGGGCAAACATCTGCTGAATTTGATCTTGCAATAGAGATAACTCGCCTATCTCCCCATTCTTTTCTATCTCCTTGTAGTCCGCCTGCAAAAAGATGGTTATGTTTTTCACCACACTCTTCATGGCTTCCAAAAACCGGGTGTTGTTGGCATCGATATAGGCTTTGTCTGCGCTCATTCCGGCAAACTCCAAATTGGCCGCTTCCAGGGACAAGGCCTCGGCACCAATGCTGGCAGAAGCGCTTTTCAGGGCATGAACATAGGTGGTATACAGCTTAATATCCCCCTGCTCGTAGCATCTTTGCAGCTCACCAATTCGTGCTTCACAATCCCGCACATAGGTCTGTAAAATCTGCTTATAGCTCTCCACCGAATATCCGGCAAATTTCACCCCGGTTTGCACATTCACTCCCGCTATATCAAAGCCAATCTCCTGGGCTTCCCCTTCCAACTCGGTGTTGTGGTCAATCTGTTTATCTTTGGGCAGCCACTTTTTCACAACTGCATTGAGCTTGGTTACTTCAATGGGCTTTGCCAGATAATCATTCAGGCCCTCGGCGATAAACATTTCCCGCACCCCGCTAATGGCGTTGGCGGTCAGCGCTATGATAGGAAGGTTTTGATAATACGACCCCTCCAGGGCACGGATCGCCAAGGTGGTGTCTATGCCGTCCATTTCCGGCATCATATGGTCCATAAACACAATGTCGTAAAACGCGTTTTTCACCTTTTCCAAGGCATCAAAACCAGAGATTGCAGTATCCACCTGCATCTCATAGGGTTCCAGCAAACCGGCAGCAACCTTTAAGTTGATGATATTGTCGTCCACAATAAGCACCCTTGCCCGAGGGGCTATAAAGGAACTCACCGTCGTTGCAGCGTGAATAAAGTTCACCCTCTCTTCGTTGAGTATGCTGGCTATCTGCAAACAGTTTATAGGCATGGTGATGGAGATAATGTTTTGCTGGTTATAATACTCTCCGTCGTTGGCCAAAACCACTATGCAAACATCTTTTTTCTGTTTTTCCAATAAGCTCTTGGTCTTTTCGTAATACAAGGACGATACAAATACATAGTTGCAGTCAAATTCCCCCAGCTTTTCATAAAGCTCGGACTGGTTTTTGCAAATCTGGAATGCACAGCCCAAATTCTCAAAGGACCTTTTCAAAGATTCCACATAAATGCTTCGGTTTTCGTATAGTAAGACCTTAACAGAATTTCTGTTGCGCAGCGCGGTGATTGGCTCTTCGCTTACCACCTTTTGGGGCAGATGCACATAAAAGGTGGAACCCACCATATATTCGCTGACATAACTCAGCTGGCCATCCATCATCTCACACAGCTGCTTGGAGATGCTCAGCCCCAAACCGGTGCCCTCAATGTTACGGTTGCGTTTGGTGTCCATCTGGCTAAACAGCCCAAACACCTTGCCCTTTTCGCTTTCCTTAATGCCGATACCGGTATCCTTAACAGCAAAGCAGAGCCGAACCTGATCCCCCTCCATCTCCCCTGTAACCGAAAGCACAATATGCCCTTTGTCGGTATATTTAACAGCATTGGTCAAAAGGTTGATGAGCACCTGTTTAATCCGCACCTCATCCCCGCACAAAACGCTGGGGAGATTGCAGTCAATATCCATCAAAAAGGGCAATTTTTTGCTTTGGGCACGCATTTTGATAATGCTGATAACATCGTTTAGCAGCGAGCTAAACGCATAGTTTACCTCAATAATCTCCAGCTTGCCCGATTCAATCTTAGAAATATCCAGCACATCATTGATAATAGCCAAAAGGTTGTTGCAGGCATTTTTTATGGTCATTGCGTGTTCCACAGTTTTTTCGGAGGTCTCTTCCCGCAAGATAAGCTCTGCCATGCCCAAAATGGCGTTCATGGGGGTGCGAATCTCATGGCTCATATTGGCCAAAAAGTTGCTTTTTGCCTGCGCGCTGGAAAGTGCCTCTTCTTTTGCCGCAATAAGGCTTTTGGTCATCTGGTTTTTGATAATAGAGGCTATTACAATATGCCCTCCGGCAGTGATAATGTTTTCTTCTACCTTTAAAAAGCTTCGTTGGTTGGTGCAGTCGATAAACCCAATAAACCCCCAAAACTTGTTGTCGTTGATCATAGGTGCCACCAGCAAGGATACAATCCCCTTTCGGGCCATTATTTCCTGCATTGCGCCGCTCATATTGCTTACAGTTGTGTTGATGCACTGTCCGCTGGAAAGCTGCTCTCTCCACCCAGGCAGGGATTTATCATACACCACATTTTCACTAAAGGTTTGGTTCTGGAACTTTGGATCCACAGCCCATTCATAAATCTGCGAGCAAAGCAGCTGACCGTCCTCATCTGTGTGGTTGCGGTAAATATGCACTCTATCTGCCTTCAGTGCCCTGCCCAACATCCCCAGCGCCGACAGTATCGCCGTGTCAAAATCATCCTCACTGGCCAGCAGCTGTTGGGTAGCAAGGTTCACCGCACTCAGCAGCTGATCCCTGGTTTGCAGCTTAACCTGCGCTTCCTTCACCATGGTGAGATCGATTTGATAAGCGATGATACAGTTCTGTTTTTTGTATTCAATGGATGTTAAAACAATATTCAAAGGGATGGTTCTACCAAATATCTCCACCTGGGTTTCAAATTCGCAGTAGCCATTTTTTGCCGCAAACTCAAACCATTTTGGTATACTCACCTTTTTGGGGTCTTGGGGGTTCATATCCGCAAAGCTGCTGCGCAAAACCGGCCCGGCATTTTCAATAAAATCCTCCTTGGACTTCATCTTATAAAAATACACCGCAGCTAGGTTACAGCCTATAATGTTAAAGTCGCTGTCAAAGATTGCGCAGGCAAAGGGGTTGGCGTCAATTAGTGTCTCATTGTTTTCCAGGGCCTCATACAGCATCACAGTCATTTCGTTGCGCAATACCCTAGAAACTATCAGATTGCCGCCGGCCTTGATGATCTCAGCAATATCCTGGTGGATAATTTTCTCTTGTGTATCATCCTCAAACTTTAAAAATCCCCAAAATGTCTTATCATAAAACACCGGAACAATAAAGATACTGGCAATGGGTTTTTGGGCAAAAAACTCCAAAGCCTCTTTCGAGGTTTGGCTTTTGGTGAGATTAACATAATTGTCGTTGCGCAAAAGGCTCATGGTTGTCTGGGGCAGGGATACATAAGTATCTTGTATGCTGGCTGCATGAGCAGGCAGGGGATACACACTGAATACCTTGTTGCGATATTCAGCGTTTGTATCTTCCTGGGTATTGCGCAAAAGCAACACTCTACTAAATCCAGTGGCCTCCAGCAACCGCTTTAAAGCCGTTTGAATCGTTGTATTGTTGTTTTCTTTATAGGAGGATAACAAGATCCCCCCTACATCATTCACTGCCTTCAGGCAGGCATCTCTGAGCTTTTGAATGTTCTGTACCTCATGGGTATCACTGAGATCATACTGATAAACAGCTACATAATATGCTGCATCAAACAAAACTCTCCTGAATACTACACGCGCCGGGATACTTGTGCCCTGCACAACCATATCCCAGTCAATCTCGGTTTGGCCACTCTTCATGGTTTCTTCATATATATCCTGAAAACACTCTAAAGAATTGCGGCCGTTTTTTTGTACTTCTTTGGCAACTTCATTAAACTGCTGTTGTAGCTGCTGTATAGAAGACACTTTATAAAACTCTAAAGCAGCAGGGTTGCACTGCACAATTTCCATCTCTTTGTTAAAGATAATGATTGTGTGGGGATTCGAGCTATAAACAGACTGAAAACTCTCTTTGGTCATCCCTAGGTTCTCGTTATCGGAATCAAACCCGTTGGTGGAAGAATGCATACTATCACCCCATTATCCATCATACAAATTCTCATTCAAAGTTTATCACGAAAGAGATGGCAGATCAAGGAATTTCTACCACTATCCTATACAAAACAGTCTCTATTCTCGGTGCACTCTATTTTTCCCGTTTCCCTATAACTGATTCTTTTCTGACCAAAACACACATTTTTCCCGCTAAAGCCGCCAGATTTCCCCTGAAATATGGTCAAAAAATTCACTGCCTATGAATGGGTGAATTGTGTACAAAATATTTTTGTGCCTAGGCATGTATCTGCTTGTCCGGGCATAGATTTAATCAAAGGAGATCCTATATGGAAAACCAAGTTGTTTTGAAAATAGAAGGCATAAAAAGCTGGAAAGCTGCCAACAAGGTTGTAAAAAACATAGGAACCATGCCAGGTGTTGCGCTGGTGAATGTGGATTTGAACAACGGCTATCTGCGGGTAACCGGCGGCGATTTGGATCAACTGCAAATAGCGGATATGGTAGAAGGCATGGGCTACCACACATTCCACTAAAAACGCTGCTTTGCTGTATTCATAAAGTATGTGCTTTTGTGCTATAAACCCGCTTTTTTTGCAAATTGTATTGCCGCCAGCCACTTGGCAGTATATAATGGAAAGAAGGAGCGGGTATCTCTTTTCGTAGGATCTTCCTAAGCAATAGGGAGGGCTTGTTTATGATTGCCGATTTACATTGCCATACCCGTTTATCAGACGGATCTATGAGTATCGACGACATTATTTTTTACGCCCGTAGGGCGGGGCTGAGCTTTTTGTCCATTACCGACCACGACACCATGGACGGTGTAACCCGGGGCATGGTACTGGGCAAGCGATATGGCATTCGCGTGTTACCTGGGGTAGAGCTATCCTGTTTGGATTATCTACAGCACCGGGAGGTGCATCTTTTGTGTTATTTTCCCACCTCCCCCAACCGGCTCCTGGGAATGATGAACAAAACCCTGGAGAGCCGCACCACCACAGGAAAGGAAATGATAGCCAAGCTCACCCGGTTTTACCCCATAACTGAAGAACACATCTCCCGCTACACCAGTGGCAGCAAAGCCATTTATCCAGCCCATCTGATGCAGCCGTTAATGGATCTGGGCTACTGCGGCGAAAGCCACGGAGAGCTCTACACAAAGCTGTTCCACCCTGAAACCGGCATCTGCTATATAAAGCCGGAGCTGCCGGATATACGAGATGCCCTGGAGCTGATACATGAAGCCGGTGGGCTATCGGTTCTGGCGCATCCCTGTATCAGTGACGCCATTCCCCTACTGGAGGATCTAACCGGTCGCGGTCTTTTGGACGGTGTGGAGATCTACCACCCATCCGCATCCCCCAAAGACACCCGCATCCTTTCAGATATGGCCCAGGAATATGGGCTAATTGCTACCGGCGGCAGCGATTTTCACGGTTACCTGGCAAAATATCCCCATCCATTGGCCACCTGTGTGGTTCAGGATGATGATATAGAAGCACTCTTCCGCTTAAAAAAACACTTGGCGGGCAAATCCTAATACGAAAGGCGCTTAATCAATGACCTATACTTATCTGCCCAAAGGCGTATGCTCCAGCAAAATTGAGGTGGAGCTGGACAGCTCTGGAGTCGTAACCGATATTGCGGTTCACGACGGTTGTGACGGAAATCTTCGAGGGCTGTGCAAGCTGATTTTGGGCCAAAACGCCCAGGATGTGGCACAGCGTTTGCAGGGGATTCGCTGCAATTCCAAACGTTCCTCCTGCCCGGATCAGGTATCCGCAGCATTGTTTCAGGCACTGGAAGAACAAAAAAAGTCTAGCACAGAAAACACCTAGCCCCTATTTCCACCCCTAATGCGGTGGTATGCAGGATGCGTACAGGTGTCTAAACCCACAAATAAATAGTAGGTTGCAAAGGATGTGAGTAAATGGAGAGTCTGGCATACGCAGTTTGCTGCAGCTTATTTTTGGCGGCAACTGCTCAGATGCTAAAACATAGGAATCTATCGTTTGCTATAACCGGGGACGAGGATATGAAAATTGCTTCCCCGGGCAACTTTTCCCCCTCTAAATCCGAAGATAGCGGAGAACTTGCCGCGGAACAGTTTTTGCAGCAAAAACAGCTGGGCAACATCTCCCGTGCCAGAAAGCTGGGGCTGCAATACGCCCAAATTCTGCTGGACAAGCCGCCTTCCTTGTTTGAGCCAACCACAGACCAGCTTTTGTTGCACCACCAATATCTGTTGTTTTCCTATGCTGTAAACAGAGCCATAGCCGAAGGCAGCCCTAACTCCATACTGGCACAAACCAGCCTAAATGTGTTTTACGCCACCGTGGAGGAATCCTCCCCTGAACTTGCAGAGCACCTGCGGGATACTGGCGCATATTCTCTGTACATACTTTGCCAGCGCTCCCATATCCGCAGCCTGGACAAAATCGGTGGTGTATACGCCGAACTCATCCAACGCCCGGATGATCCTGTTGCTATTGAGCACGGCAATACCCTCTACCAAAACTATATGACCTATTGTTTGAATCTGCTAAAACAAACCCAATATATACTGCCGTAAGTTTATACTGCCGTAAGTTTAGGAAAATGCAGCTCTTAGTTAAGGTCTGCATTTTCCTTTTTGATCAAGGTCTATACGGTTTTACAGTGAGCCATATGCGTCCTATACCACCGGTTACCACTCTTATTCCCATTTAATAAAAGAATGTACCTTTGAATTTTGCAAACAATACAGATATATGCGTTCAAAACTATACAGTAAAGATATAGAATTGCGCTGCTATTCACAAAAATGACAAATTT
>CAYNCW010000118.1:0-8111 GCA_964395635.1 uncultured Oscillospiraceae bacterium | reverse complement strand
TAAATCTCGTTTTCACGCCCCACAATGCGGTCAATCTTGCCTTCTTTGGCTTTTTCGGTGAGGTTTTCGCAAAAATTATCCAAAAATTTGCGCTTGCGTTTTTGGGGTTCCTTCTTGGTTTTTTCTTCCTTTGCTTTACCGGTACCGGGTTGTTGGTTGGGTTGACCCGATGGTACCGGTTTGTTTGTAGAATCGCCGGAGCCAAACAGGCTTTGCATAAATGGCAAAGCTTGTGCTCCTCCCGCTTCAAAATCACCGTCAAAGTTCATCATGTCGCTCTCCATCAGTTCGCTCATTTGGCTGCTCATGGCATCTATATCTTCATCGGTAATCCCCATTTTGTCCATTACTTCTTTTACCTGGGGAATATTTAGTTCCTTGGCGCATTTTAGGCACAATCCCTTATTCTGCATCTCGCCATTTTCCATATGGGCGAGAAACAGAACTGCCATTCTCGTTTTGCATCTGGAACAAAGCATATTCATCCGCTATATACTCCTTGAATACATTCAAAAGACTAGTGTTTCTTCTGTTTAGCAGTTTATACTGCTTCTCAGGTATTATACCCGTAACATGTGAACGGCATATTTCCGTTTGATGATGATACTGATAATCCTTAACAGTATAGCGGAAAATGCAGTATTTGTAAAGTTCAGGTAAACCAGTTTACGCCCAAATGAATCATTTTAATCATGAAATATAAAAATTGAGCAATATTTTATCAAACATAATACTGCTTGGTTAAACCTCCACATATTTTCCCAGTGCAAACGAGTATACAATACACTGTTTTATCGGTGTTTCCAAGCTTTTTTCTAAAATACGGCGATAAAGAGCCAGCTGCCCTCGATATCGCTGCACGAGTGTCTCTACATTATCCACAACATCGGTTTTATAATCCACAACCACAGCGCCGTCCAGCTCAAAAAAAACACAGTCGGCAACGCCTTGCAGTACAATCTTGTCCTCTTCTCCAAGTCCCTGGATAAACTCCCCCACTATCTCTTTGCCGCATTCAGCGGTAAACTTAAGCTCCCGCACCACCTTGTGGGCAGAAAAAATGCGCTGTGCCAATTTCCCATCAAAAAATTTTCGCAGCTGTCTTCGAGAAAGGCTATCCGCTTCCAATGGGATCAAAAAGCGTTGCTCCTTCATTCGGGTGATTTCTGCTTCCAGATCGGTTTGGGCTG
Organism: uncultured Oscillospiraceae bacterium; assembly: GCA_964395635.1. GTDB lineage: Bacteria > Bacillota > Clostridia > Oscillospirales > Ruminococcaceae > WRAV01. Next base: position 6,921 of record CAYNCW010000118.1, on the reverse strand, counting down.
CGTCGTAGTCTGCAAACTGCATAAATTTATGCAAAGCGTTGCCCTTTTCTGCAGGAGTCAGGGCTGTGCGGGTAAGGAACTTGGGTCTGGCTGCAAATCGATAAGCCGGATCAGTTTGCCCTTTTGCCACCGAAGAAACACCCAGCTTGGTGGGAATGGTGGTTTGCTGGCTGTAGGGATAAACAAAGTTGGTTCTTTGGCGAATACATTCTAACAATTGCTCATCGGGTTGCGCGGTGGGGGTATATGTTTGATCTACCCCTTGGGTTTCAGCAATGGTTGCCTGTGCCACGCCAATCTCCCAAGGGTTTTCATCCGGCAGACTTTGGCTTAAAGGCACCCCCGCCAGCTCCCGCAAAGGGGTGCCGGAAGGGTGGTGGAGCAGCGCCATCAGCATCCAGTCAGCGCTGCAGGCGGCATCCCGCACACTGTAGGGGGACAATCGTCCCTCTATCAAGCTGGATGCAAGGCCTGCCAGCTTTTTGGCGGGGCTTTGCTTGGAGCACCCAGTGATAATCAACTTTTCCCGGGCTCTGGTCAAGGCAACATACAACACCCGTAGCTCCTCCGACAACAAAGAGCGCTCCATTTCTAGCCGGATTGCCTGCATGGGAACTGTGGCAAACTGCTTGCGGGTATGTTCTTCCCGGCGCACACAAGCAAAACCCAGTCTGGAATGTAACAGTGTGTTTGCCCATAAATCTTTTTTGTTAAATTGCCGAAAGGTATCACAGAGGAACACCACCGGAAATTCCAACCCCTTGGAGCGGTGGATGGACAGAATCCGCACACCGTTTGCTCCACCCTGGCCTGGTCCGGCAGCTGGAGCCAAATCGCCGCCCCGTTCCTTAAGCCTATCCAAAAAGCCTACAAAACCACTAAGCCCCTTGTATCCCAAAGCATGGTACTGGGCTGCGTATTCCACCAGCAGCAGCAGATTGGACACCCTGCTTTCCCCCAAAGGCATTGCCCCCACTACTGCCAGGGCATCGGTGAGGTCGTAGATTTTCAGCAACAGCTTATCTGCAGCAAGCAGGGCTGCAGCTTGCCGCAGCTTGTGAAACAGTGCCAAAAATGCCTCTGCTTTTGCATCCCCACTTTTAGCTGCTCCAGTGAGTGCTGTAAAAAAGGGTTTGCCCCGGGCTGCCAGGCGAATAGAGGCAATTTCATCATCGCTAAAGGCAAATAGCGGCGAGAGCATTGCCCCAGCCAGCTCCACATCCAACAGCGGGTTGTCCAGTGCTTGCAGCAACGAAACCACTGCAGATACCTCCCGCGCTTCCAGGTAGCCGCCGGTTTTTTCAGCCACAGCCGGAACCCCTCTTGCAGCCAAGGCCTTTACATAGGTTTCTGCTCGTTCTCGAGGGCTGCGCAGCAGAATGCAAAAATCTGCGGGTGTGCAAGGGCGCATCTCCTCCCCTTGAGACACCAAAAAGCCAGACTCCACCATCTGGGCTATCCGTTTGGCAACTGATTCTGCCTCCAACTGGATGATATCCGCCTTATCCTTTAGTTCGGATGCATCCAGCAACAAAAATTCCGGCATCATCCGGTCACAGTGGGGATAAACCGCGCCACAGGTTAGCAGCTCGTCTCCGCTGTAGTCCACCTCTCCCATTTCACTGCTCATGAGTTGTTGGAACAAAAAGTTAACCCCTTGGGTAACCTGACTGCGACTGCGAAAGTTGGTATCTAAAATAATCTTTGCAGGAAAAGTGGGATTGTCCTCTCTATAGGAATAAAACCGCTGTTTTTTACCCAGAAAGATTTCCGGCATAGCTTGGCGAAAGCTGTAAATACTCTGCTTTACATCCCCCACCATAAACAGGTTTTCCTGATTGTTGGACACACTGGTGAAGATCATATCCTGAACCTCGTTGGTGTCCTGGTATTCGTCCACCATCACAACCTCATACCGGGCAGCAATATCCTGAGCCAGCTGGGAGCGACAGAAGCTGTCCCCCTGCCGATTCACCAACAGCTCCAGGGCCAAATGCTCTAGGTCGGAAAAATCCAGCCGTTTCTTCTCCGCTTTTGCCTGACGAAACCGGGTATCAAAGGCCTTTACCAACGAGAACAGCACCGAAATTTTGGGCGCCAGCTCTGCCAGATCCTCAGCAAATTCCCCTTCGGTGGCGGACATGGTTTTTTGCGCCAGATCGGTAAGAATTTTTTTACTTTTCTCCCGCAGTGCCTTGGCACGCTCCTTGGCAAAATCGGCTCCTTTCACCACACCCAGCCTGGCTGGGGTATACCCTCCCAACAGCTTCACCGTATCATCCCACCCTCCAGCTTGGGCGGTGGCCAAACAGGCTTCTATCTGCTGTAAATCTGACAAAAACGCGCTGCGGTATCCCTTTTCTAAAGCGGGCTCCTCTTGGGTAATGGCAAGGGCCTCCTCCATAGTGGCTCGGCAGTAGACAAGGCTATCCACCACATAGGTAAGGATAGTCTGACCCCAAATGGTCTGGCTCACAGGGCCTTCCGGGCTGTACATCGCCTCTTTGGCATCCAGCCAGTGGAGATAAAAGGGGTGGGATCGGGCAAATTCATGTATCTTCAAAATGGTTTCCAACAACCGGCTGTCATCCCGCCCTGCGGACAGCAGTTCTACCAATTGTGTAAATACCACATTATTATCCTCTATGTAAAACTCCTCAATGCATTCCCTTGCACAATCATTTTTTAGAATTGCTAGTTCACCCTGATCCGCCATAGCAAAATCCGGGGAGATGTCCAGATACTGAAAATTTTGCCGGATAAGTTCCAAACAGAAGGAATGGATGGTGCTAATCTGCGCCCCAGCCAAAAGTGCCTGTTGCCGCTGCAGATGCAAATTTTCCGGCTGCTGTCGTATCAAAGCCGAGAGCCGGGCGCTCATCCGCTGCTTCATCTCCAGCGCTGCCGCATTGGAAAAGGTAACCACCAACAACCGATCGGCGGGTATGGGATTTTCCCCATGGCAGAGCAGCCGTATGGCGCGTTCCACCAAAACAGCTGTTTTGCCGCTGCCTGCCGCCGCCGATATCAATAGGGATCCGCCCCAGGCGGTGATGGCACTCAGCTGTGGTTTTGTCCAGTTGCGCTCAGACATGGGTTTCCTCCTCCAACAGTTTAAACAGCGCGGCTTTGTCCATAGATGCAATCTCCCGCACTGCATCCCCCGGTTCATAGCCACATACAGCCCGGAAATCACACCAAGCACAGGGGTCATATTCATTGCTGGACACCGGCACCGCGCCAATCCCCCCAGTGGAGAGAGACTGGGCCATATCGGTGATCAATCGCTTCACCTTTTCCGCAAGCTTGCCCATTTCGGCATGGCTTGCCAAAGAGGATTTTGCATCCAGTGTCCCGTCCTTCTTTAGCTTTGCTGGGATAAATACACCCGCTAAATCTTGTTCCATTCCCTGCAATACTTCTGGATCCTCCAGAAGCAGACCGTTCATCTTCCACTGCTTTTCCTTATCCTTAGATATGGTCTGCTCATCGGTATTGCGCCCGGCGGTAACAAAGCTTTCCCTCACCGGCATATACAGCACCCCGGCAGGAATGGCATTGGCCAAGGCACCGGTGCCGTTTTCTCCTATGGTAAATAAGTATAACAGCATCTGCAGGTTCAGACCATACAAAACATCGTGGAGCTTAAACTCTTTGGATCCGGATTTGTAGTCCACCACACGGACATACCGTTTGCCGTTTTTCTCCATGACATCCACACGGTCCACCACCCCTTCCACCGAAACCGCAACGTTGTCGGCAGTTACCAGTTCCAGGGGGGATATACCATCCCGGTGGCTGATAGGCAGCTCCACCGCTGCCACCTCAAAATCCGATTGGGCGAACTCTTTACCCAATCGGGTTAATAGCCGCACAAGCATACCGGTCAAACGACCAAACAGGTACTGAAACCGCACCGGCAACGCCTGCATATCCTCTATACGGCTGGAAAGATACTCCCCGATAATCTCCCGGATTTGGGCTTCCATCACCGATTGTTCCAACCGGGCAAGGCCTTTGCCCCCGCGGCGCTGCACCATTACCTGGAGCACATTGTGGATGACGCTGCCGGATTCCAATGGGGTAAACTCCACCCTGCGCCGTTTTTTCAGCTCCAAACCATTGGCAGCAAAGTAGGAAAAAGGGCAGCTGTAATACCGTTCCACCTTGGAGGGAGACAAGCGCATCCGCCCGCCAAACAAAGCCTTGGCTGTCTCCCTGTGGGTGATGCGGTGGGGTGGGCTGATTGCTGCACGCTGCATCCGGCTTAAGGCTTCGGCCTTTTCTCCTTGCTGGTATTGCTGCCGCAAACTTGCAATCAGCGGTGTATCCTGCCGCCAGCCGGAGGAAAGCAACAAAAAGGCAGATTTGTCACCGCCGATGAAATCCATAGGTTCCAGCTTGTCCGGTTTTAGGGAGGGCAGCAGCTCCTGTACTGCAGAAACCAACACCGATGGCAGCAGCTCCCCTCCAGATAAATCGCTATTGGCATAGGTTATGTACAGCCGCTGTGTCGGTAAGGTAAGGGCGAAGTATCCAAAGTACTTTTCCAGCACCGATTTTTCCAATGCGGGGGCTGCGATTTCTGCCCCCAACGCAATCATAGCCTGCCGCTCTGCATCGGTAAACAAACCGCCGGTAACAACAGCTGGGGGAAACACTCCTTCGTTAACCCCCACCACAAACACAGCCCGAATTTCCCCGGGACGGATGCGATCGGCCTGACCCAAAAGCACCTGATCCAGTGTTTGGGGAACCTGTGCAACCTCCGCAGCGTTCACAGCCAAGCGAAACAGCTCGCAAGCCCGCTTGGTGGTAAGCCCCACGCCACCAAGCACCGCACCAAACACATCCAAAATCTCCATAAGTATATCCCACAGCTGTGTGGAAAGATCCAAAAAGCTCTCCCGTTCCCCCTGCTCCATTTGATGGGCATAGGTGGTAAGGGTATTTGCTGCCTGTACCGCTTGTAAAAACTCAAAGATACCGGTAGCAAAGCTTTTGCCTGTGCCCCCTTTGATTGCATTTTTTAATGCAAGAAGGGGAGCCATAATGCTTTGTCGGGTGGAGTTTATTACTTCCAAGGTGCTGATGTCCTGCTGTGTCAGCGCTTCGGCCAGACCCTGGGGGTTGTTCATAAAGTCATTTTGCCACACCGCTCCCCGCACACCCCAGCAGTAGCAATAGTTTTCAAGCAGCGCTATCTGCTCCAGATCCTGCCCGGCAATTGGGGACTTTGCATACTGAAGAACCACTTGCGGGTCAAAATTGCTGCGCACCGCATCCAGTGCCGCCAGCACACCACTGATAAGCGGTAGGCTCTCCACCTCTTCCCGGTTATCGGTGAAATAGGGGATATGGTATCGATCCAGCATGATTTGGGCAACGCGGAGATAACGCCCCATATCCCTGGCCACCACCGCAATTTGATTGTACCGATAGCCTTCTTCCCGAACCAGCGCCGCTATGGACGAGGCAACATACTCCCATTCCCGGTAGGTGTCTCCCGCTGCAAACAGGCGCACAGAATCTTTCACATCCCCCTCATAACATCCAGGAGACGGCGTAAATAAATTTTGAGACAAAACCGCCAAAGCTGGGTGTTTGTAGCGAACAGGCTGCTGCAAAATCTCTGGTGGTGCAGTTTTAATACCGGTTTTGTTGGCCATCCGCATTAGCCGTGTCAATGCCTTTTTTACCGGGGAAAATACGCCGATGCCTTTGTGAGCATCGTGGATTCTGTCGGTGGTCATAGCAAAGGTAAGCTTTGCACCTTGTGCCATAGCAAGCTCCAGCAGCTGAAACTCCGCCGCCATAAAGGTGGTAAATCCATCCACAAACACACTTGTTCCCCCAAAGTAATTCCAGCCCTGCCGCAGCAGTGCAGACGCTCTGGCCAGATCGTCCTCCGGGTCGGTGTAGCCTTTGTCCAATAGGCTTTGGTAGGCTTGATAGACCAACGCGATTTCTTCCAGCTTGTCCTTAAGGGGGGAAGGCTCACAGAGTGCGCCGATATCTGCCAGCTTTTCCGGAGAAATCCCGGCAGTTTTCATCTCACCACAGGTTTCCACCATGGTGGTGAGAAATGCAGTGTTTACGGTGGATTTGCGGTAGATCTGCAGGCTGTCTTGAATCTCGGCCAATGCAACCGACATCAGCAGGTATTTGCCTGCCTGGCTCAGGTTCACCCCCGCCAGGCCCCCAAATCGGCGAAAGATACTGCCGGCTAGCCGGGTAAAGCTCAGCACCTCCACCTCCAGAGAAAGACGTTGACCCAAGGTGCGAATCAGCATACGCTCTGCCTCGAAGGAGTATTGTTCCGGCACCAACAATATGGCTTTTCCGCCTGCCCCCACAGTTTGTGCCAGCTCTTCCAGCAGCCTGGTGGTTTTGCCGGTGCCGGCGGTTCCCAATATAAACTGTAGCAAGGTAAACTCCTCCTCCTTTTTGATAAACTGCATATACAACAACGAGCATGCCCACAAGACTGCGGCATGCTCGACAATCGCGGAAAAGTGCATAAACTATCTTACTGAGAAGCTGTAGCAGCAAAGGTGAAGGTGGCCACTTCCTTTTTATCGCCGCTTAAGGTCATAGTGATTTTCCCGGCAGTAGTGTCTGAGGTTACTTTTACCCCATCCAGATATTTGCTGGTTACCGCAATGCTTTGGCTTTCGTCCAGCTCATAGCGAAAGTAGTACCCAACATTCTCCACAAATTCTATTCTTGCAACAACCAATGGATTTTTGCTCATAAAGGCTATGGTAACCTGGCAAGCATCCCCGGCTTTGTACTTTTCATAAAATTGGCCCAAAAACTCCAAACCAATTGCATCCGCCGATGTGGCCACCAATACACCCTTGTCATACATCCGCTGGGCGCTGTTTCTATAGGGCAATATATCGTCTCTCAGCTCCAGCA
>CAYNCW010000117.1:0-8183 GCA_964395635.1 uncultured Oscillospiraceae bacterium | reverse complement strand
GTCCTATGAGTCCCTGGAGCTGATTGCTTCTATGGAGGGCAAGGTAAACACCAGCACAGCAAGCGACCTGGGGGTTGCTGTGCTGAGCTTAAAAGCGGCCATTCAGGGGGCCTGGCTCAATGTGCTCATCAACATTGGTGGGATTAAGGACACGGATTTTGTCAATGAATATCGGCAAAAAGGAACCGCACTGCTGGAGAAAGCGCTGCCTTTGGCAGATAAACTGTACCAGACCATATTGGAAAGCCTATAGGCTTATAGATAAATTTCCCCGCGACCATGGTCGCGGGGAAATTTATACCCGGTATTACCTACCTTTTGCACGGCTTACTGAGGAAAGCGGACGGCCAAAGGCCGCCCCTACATTTGGTATCTGGTGAGGGTTGGATTTTTGACTTTACTGGATATGCAAGGAGGAACGGTTATGCATATAAAGCATCTTACCAGCCAACAGTATGTGATCAGCCGCTGGTCTGGGGGGACCACCACACAGCTGGCCATTGCCCCAGAAAGCGCCCTTTATCAAGACCATGACTTTTTGTGGAGGATTAGCTCCGCACAGGTGGAGCTGGAGTGCTCTACCTTTACCCCCCTTCCGGACTACAATCGGGCAATCTGCGTGTTGCAGGGGGAAATGCGGCTGCGCCATAACGGCGGAGAAACCCATAGCCTATCCCCCTATAGGGTGCATCCATTTGATGGTGGCGCAGAAACCGTATCGGAGGGCCGGTGCACCGATTTTAACCTAATGACCCGCAAGGGGGTTTGCCTGGGAAGCCTGGAAGCAGTTGTGCTGCAAAGTGGGGAGCCGCAGCAGCTTGCTGCTATACACTCCGACGAGACCCTGGTTGTATATTGCGCCCAAGGCCATGGGCGGCTCCACGAAGATGCCGAGGTAGTAAGGCTTGCTGCAGGAGAATCTGCTCTGATAACCCAGCTGAGCCAAGAAGGGCTTACCCTTGCAGGTGAGGGGGATTTTTTGCTGGCACGGATTTGGGAGTAGCTTGTCTCACTCGGTCATGAAATGTTTGTTTTTGCTGTAGAGCTCGGAGGCTTTGTACCGGTTTTTGGTGGCGATTCCTTCCCGCAGGCGGCGGGAGAGCTGCTCCACCTCAAAGATATCCGGTACCCCTGGAAGCAAACGGGTTCCCTGACGGGCATAGCTTTCCACCGAATAGGGCAAAAGCTGTTGCAGTTCCTGGCAGTCGCAGCCCTGCTGATCCAGCTTGTCCCGCATCAGCATACTGACATAGCACAGTATCGCCTTTTCCAAAGGGGATCCCAATTTTTCCGCCGTTTGTCTGGCTTGAGACAATAGGCTGGCGCTGCTGTGGTATGCACCGTCCAGCATCTCGTAATAGGCGGTAAACCCAGCGGCGACTGTCATGCCCCACAATTCTTGGGTGGTCTGCCCTGCTTGATAGCCAAGGGCAAACTGCTTTCGGGCAACCATCTGATCCTCCAGGATAAAGGCAAGGCGACCATAGTTTGCGTGAACCCACACCCTGCCTACAGCAGGCGGGGTCTCCTCCAATAAGGACAGGGCCTTTTTGTAATAGGAGGAGGCTTTGGCGTAGTCCTTTAAAAGACCACAGACCCGGCCGTAGTCATAATAGGCTCCTGCAAGTTGATGCTGGCAGGGGTGGGTTGCGGAATACTGCCCCAGCTCCTCTGCTGCTTCCAGCAGATAGTAGATGCTCTTTTCATATTCCCCCCGCAGGCAGAAGCAGTTGCCCCGCAGCCGCTGGAACAAGGCTGTAAACACCGATGCTTTGCTGCGCTCCAGCATCCGCAAGCCGGTTAGGGTATACCGCTCGGCCAGGGCTACATCCTGTGTGAGCAGTGCAGATTGGGCCAACATATGGCAAGCCTTTACCATGAGAATGCCGTGCTTGCCTTCTGCATCTCCGCTGAGGTTGCCCAAAAGGGTGGCACCCTCGGAAATGCGGCCTTCAAACAATGCAATTCTTCCCCGAATGAGAAGCAGCATCCGCTCAAGGCCAGCAACACTATCTGGATCCGCACATTCCCGGCGAAGGCGGTGGAGCTTTGCCATCTCCTGCTTTACGTCCTCTGCCAATTCTCCGGAGGTTTTTCGGGTTGCCAACTGTGCAGGATATGCCCCAAAGGGGTCGCAGCTATGCGCGCTTTCCATTTCCAGGGCACGAATGCGGTATTGGGCTGCGTGCAGGCTATCCCCGGCCAGATTAAAGTGGGCTGCTATACGATTGGAGACCTGGACATCCTGGATGGGTGCACTGTTGGTAAGCAGCTGCGCCACCTGCAGATGAAGTGGCTTGCGGGCGAAATAGGTGAGGCGGTCGTATACTAGGCCCCGAAGCCGCTGGTGGGTAAAGCGGTAATTGGCTTCGCCCTCCACCAGTATTTCTTCGATAAGTCCCCGTTGCCAGAGCTCCTGGATGCCGGTGGTCAAAATACGGTCTTCTTGGTGAATCAGTTGCAGCAACAGGGAGCAGGGAGCCTCTTTGGGAAAGACCGAAATTAGCTCCGCAACCTGAACTGCCTCTTCCCCAAGCCCCACCAGCCGTTCCATCAAAATATCGTCCATGGTGCGCAAAACCTCATCCAGATCCCCACTGCGTTTATAAGCAGCTATCAGCTCGCTGATAAAGCGAAGGTTGCCTCCGGTTTGCTGGTAAAATTGGGGGGCTATTTGTTCCGCTATCCCCTCCCCCAGATCCCGGTGCAGCATCTCCCTTGTTTGGTTTTGGGTAAGGGGGTGGAGCCGCTGCAACCGCAGCAGGCCGTCTGCCAGGGCTTTGGTTTGAAATTCCTGCACTGGTTGGCTACAGTCTTCCCGGCAGGTCAACACTGCCATGAGCCCTACACTGCCCAACCGGCGAAGAAGACCATCCAAAAGCACCAGACTCTCTTTGTCCGCCCACTGGATATCCTCCACAATAAGCAGAACCTTTTTGCGCCGTATTACGGCGGCCATCATCTGCAGAATATGCTCTATCAGGGTATCTGCCCGGCGCAGCATAAGCGCCAACGGCTCCTGGTTTTCCGGGAGAAACGCCCTGCTTAGTTCGGCTGCCGCCTGGGTGGGCAGCGGTATTTCCTCCCGCTGGAGAAACTGCTGCAATGGCAGCGACAAGGGGGCAAAGGGAGATAATGGGGACTGCTCCTCTAAGCGCATACAGGTGCAGTGCAAAACCAAAAAGTCGGATAGATCCACTGCATGTACAAAATACTCCAGCAGCTGGCTTTTTCCCGATCCCGCTTCCCCCACCAGTAGCTGGGAACAGCGCCTGGCGGCATTTTCCCCCAAGGAGCTTACCGCCGCACGCAAGGCTGCATAGTGTTCTTCCCGGCCTATGGGAATGCGCTGGGCGGATTCTGTGGCGAATTTGGCAGCGTCATTCCACTCGTTCATGGTCTCATAGTAGAGCATGGTGGTGTTTTCCTGGGGGTCTGTTCCCATTTCGGCAGACAGCTGATCCTTGAGCCGCTGATAGGCCAAGGATGCTTTGGCGTATTGTCTGGCCTGACGGTATAGGGAGATGAGAAAGGTCACCATCTCCTCATCGTAGGGATCCTCCTGCAGGTACAGTTCAGCAAACTGCACTGCCTTTTCCCTATCCCCCTGGGCCAATGCTCCACGGGCTTGTTCAGATAGGCGCTTTATGTACTGTGCGTGGATTTTTTCCCGGGTGCGCTCCAGCCACTCCTCATAGGTAAAGGCATTCTTAACCGAAAAGCCCTGTAGAAAGGCGCCTTGGTATGCTGAAAAATCCCCCTGGGCAAACCGGTGATAATCACACTCCCATTCCCATTGGCTGTTGAGCACTATCATGGATTTTTGGGGGGAGAGCAAAAATTCTCCCCCCAATTGTTTTTTTAGGGTATAGAGGGTGTTGCGCAGGTTTTTGAGCCCCACAGACTCATCACAGCTTTCCCACAGCAGGGAAATGAGCTCCTGGCGGGTTGCGCTTCTGCGGACAACCATATAGTACAACAGGGCATCTGCCCGTTTAAACGGAAAGACAACAGGTTTTCCATCCAGCTCTACATTGGGTGTTTGTAAAAGATTGATTTTTAGCATATACACACCATCCTGCCTTTCCCGTATATCACATACACAGTATAGCGGGAAATGAACCAAAGTACAATATCCTGCAGACGGGGGTTACTTGAAAATACAAACCAGCATGTTTATAATAGACGTATACAAGCAGGGTTTAGGGGAAAGGAGTGGTTGCCGTGCATGTTCAGCAGATTGTGCAGTCGGTTCCCAACTTTAGCGAGGGAAGAGATTTAAAAAAGGTAGAGATGATTGTGGATGCGTTCCGGGCAAAAAAAGGGGTTAAACTGCTGGATTACTCCACCGACCACGACCATAACCGCTGTGTGGTTACAGTGGTGGGCCAGCCCGAAGCTTTGTATCTGGCAACCATGGAGGCTATTGGCACTGCCCTGAATCAAATTGATATGACCCGGCACGAGGGGCAACACCCCCGTATTGGCTGTGTGGATGTGATTCCCTTTATACCGGTGCGCAATTGTACTATACAGGATGCGGATCAACTTGCCCGTAGGGTGGCAAAGGAAGCGGCGGAGCAGTATAGCCAGCCCATGTATCTGTACGAGATGTCTGCCACTGCGCCCCACCGGGTAGAACTTTCCAATATCCGAAACGGGCAGTTTGAGGGACTGGTGGAAAAAATGAAGGATCCACTATGGAAGCCGGATTTTGGGCCGGATACCATTCATCCCACCGGTGGCGCTACCGCCATTGGTGCTAGGATGCCGGTGATTTATTTCAATGTGAATCTGGATACACAAAATGTGGAGATCGCCCGACAGATTGGACGTCAGGTTCGGCACAGCAGCGGCGGATTCCGCTTTGTAAAGGCCATGGGTATTGTACAGGAGGAACGCAATATTGCACAGGTGACTATGAATCTAACCGATTATACCCAAACCTCCATCTACCGTGTGTTTGAAACGATAAAAATGGAGGCCAAGCGCTACGGCATACGGGTAATTGGCAGCGAGGTGGTTGGTATTCTGCCTATGAAGGCTTTGCTGGACTGTGCAGAATATTACCTACAGATAGAGGATTTTTCTGTTGAGCAGGTGTTGGAAAGTCATTTATAATGGTTGGAAGGGGCATCCAATGCTCCTTCATACTTCCCCAGTTCCGCGTACTAACACGGTTTTGTCTATAGTTTAAGGGTGCCCTCTTTAGAAAAAGAGGGCACCCCTTGTTTGTTTAGAATGAACGGGTGGTCAAAGGCCACATGGTTAAGTGCTGTAGTATTATCGAAAAAAGTACTCAAGGTTATCTATGTATGTGTACCACCCTTATTTGTACAGCAATGGGGCGATTTCGGGAGCGTCCATATTTTCAGCGTTATACCATTGTGCGCCGGTGTCTACATCTTCTACCTTTTCCCCTTTGGCAGCCATAACAGCCAGCCTTACAGCATTGTATCCAATGGAGACCGGGTCTTGGGTAACGCTGCCGTAAAACAGCCCGTTGCGGATTGCGTCAAGCTGCAATGCACCTGCATCAAAGCCCACAGCCAGAACCTTGTCGTTGCCGATACGTCCGCCGGAAATACCCTCGTTTGCATTGATAATTGACTTTGCGGCAAACTCATTGGAGCCATAGATGGCAATCAGGTCAGTTTTGTCAAGCAGAGCCTGGGCTTCGGTTTTTCCGGCTGCATCGGTGATTTCTGCTGGGATTCTCACTTCGATAACAACCTTGCCTTCAGCAACCTTATTGGAGAATTTGTCGTGACCAATCACAGCTACATCTCCGCCAATGAGTTTCACCATTGTGTCAATAAAGCCGGAGGTGCGCAGTGTGATGGACTGGGAGTTGGCTTCTTGAGATACTACGCCAATTCTTACCGGCTGGGTTGCACCGGAGATTTTTTCTGCAATGGCTTGGTAGGTTTTTTCGGCAGCCAGAACACCTGCTGCATAGTTATCGGTTGCTGCGTTGGCATAGATAGCCCCTTGGGGAGCGTCTGGTACGCCGGAATCAAAGCCGATAATGGGAATGTTTGCGTTTTTGGCTTTGTTGATGGCATCTATTGCTGCGTTTGTATCAAGAGATGCAAGGCAGATAGCGGCGGGGCCTTTGTTGATTGCGTTGTTGATCATTTCAACCTGTGCTTGGATGGCGCCTTCTCCTTCTGGGCCTACGAAGTTCACCTTTACGCCAAACTCTTGCTCGGCCTTAGTGGCGCCAAGCGCAACCGCCTTCCAAAAATCATGCTGGAAACCTTTTGCAATGACTTCGATTTTCATCTCCTCGGCGGCGGGAGTGGCGGGGTTTGCAGAGGGGTTTTCAGTGGGTTTGCTTTGGCTGCCACAGGCAGAAAACAGCATAAGGCCCGCAAGAATAATCGAAACACCGGACAATTTTTTAAGCTTTTGCATACAGTTACCTTCTCTCTGATATTATTTTTTATTACTTGTACGTCGAACATCAACATACACTGCGGCAATAACGACAAAGCCTGTGATAAAGATCTGGTAATGTGGCTGTAAATCAATGTATGGTAAGCCTACCTTGAGAACGCTCATGAGAAATACACCGATAAAGGTTCCCAATATGGAGCCGATACCGCCGGACATGGAGGTTCCACCCACCACAACACCGGCAATAGCGTCCAGCTCGAAGCCGTTGCCTATACCCGGCAGCAAGGTTGTATAGGTGGCTGCATATGCAATACCGGCAATGCCTGCAAAGGTGCCGCTGATAACATAGGCCAAGGTTTCCCATAGATTTACATTAACGCCGGAAAGTCTGGTGGCTTCTTTGTTGCTGCCAATCGCAAATATGTACCGACCTATTTTGGTTTTGTTGAGGATAACAGCTGCCAGTACCGAAAATAAAACCAACACAAAGATGCCTATGGGAAAGACTTTTCCTGCAATTTCTACGCGAAATATGTTTTTATACCAACCATCGGGGCTGCTGCGCAGGGGGAAGGTGGTGCTTTGCACATTGGATATAATCGAGCTGAGTCCCCTGGAGATCATCATGGTACCCAATGTGGCGATAAAAGCCGGTAGCTTCATTCTGGTGACCATCAGCCCGTTGATAAGGCCAAAAAACGTACCAGATAGAATCATAATCACCAAAGCCAAAGGAAGTGGTATGCCAACCTTATTGTACAGGGTGCCGCCGATGATGGCGGTGCACATCATAACTGTGCCAATAGATAGGTCTATGCCCCCTGTTATGATAACAAAGGTAACCCCTATTGCCATGAACCCTATATAGTAGGATGCGTCAAAAATACTTACCAGTGTATCCACCGAGCGAAAACTCTTGCTAAAAACAGCAAAGAAGGTGTAAAGAATAAGAAGAGCTGATATTGCAATTAGTTTTTGAACACCAATTTTATCAATCAATCGCTTTAATGTGTCTGGCTGTCCTCCGTTGCTCATTGGGCTTCCTCCTATTCTCTCATTGTTGCATAATGGATAATTTTGTTTTGGGTGGCTTCTGCAATATCAATCTCCGCTGTTTTTTTGCCTTCGCACATAACGATTACTCTGTCGCTCATCCGCAGGATCTCCGGTAGCTCGGAGGAGATCATGATGATGGATTTGCCTTCTTGGGCCAGCTTGTTCATAAGGGCGTAGATTTCACTTTTGGCACCTACGTCAATTCCTCTGGTTGGTTCGTCAAAAATCAGTATTTGGCAGTCTCTGATAAGCCATTTGGCAATAACAACCTTTTGCTGGTTGCCACCGGAGAGGTTGCGCACAAGCTGAAAGGGGGAGGGCGTTTTTGTTTTCAGCTGTTTAACTAGGGTGGATGTATCTTTTAGAATCTTTTTGTCATCCATAAAGCCGTTGTGGCTGTAATGATCCAGGTAGCTGAGGACAGAATTGTCGGTTACCTTTAAGTTCACCACAACACCGTAGCGTTTTCTATCTTCGGATAGGTAGCCAATGCCGTGCTTGACTGCATCCTCTGGCGAATGGATGGAGACTTCTTGTCCATTGACCTCGATAACCCCGGTTTCCTTGCGGTCGGCTCCAAAAATGGCTCTTGCCATTTCGGTCCTGCCTGCGCCAATTAACCCGGAAAAGCCCAATATCTCGCCTTTTTTTAGTTCAAAGCTCAAATTCTTAACCGTTTGGGGTACATTTAAGTTTTCAACCCTTAAAACAACAGGTGCATCCGGTGC
>CAYNCW010000116.1:0-8187 GCA_964395635.1 uncultured Oscillospiraceae bacterium | reverse complement strand
TTTGGCGGAAATATTTGAAGAAATGTCGCCGGAAGACTGTGTAATACTGTTTCGGCTGCTGCATAAGGATCAGGCTGCAGAGGTATTTTCGTACCTGGGGACAGCCCGACGCAAAGATATTGTATCCGCTATACATGTCAATCTGTTAAAACACATTTTGGACGAGCTGTATTTTGATGATAAAATTGACTTTCTGGAAGAGATGCCAGCCAATTTTGTCAAAAGTGTGATTGCCAACTCTCCGCCGGACGAGCGGCGGCTCATCAATCAGTTTTTAAACTTCCCGGAAAACTCTGCGGGAAGCTTGATGACAATCGAATACGTAGATCTGAAAAAGAATATGACCGTTCGGCAGGCTTTGGATCGCATTAAGCAGGTGGGAGTGGATAAAGAAACCATTTACACCTGTTATGTGTTGGACGAAACCCGTCGGCTAGAAGGCATTATGTCTCTGCGTAAACTGGTGTTGTCCAATGAAGACAGAATTATTGGGGACATCATGAACGAAGATGTGATGCTGGTGGATACAACCGATGACCAGGAAGAGGTGGCCGAGCTTTTTAAAAAATACGACCTGATGGCTGTACCGGTTGTGGATGCGGAAAAACGCCTGATAGGAATTATCACCATCGACGATATCGTGGACGTTATCGAACAGGAAAACACCGAGGATTTCCAGAAGATGGCGGCTATGGCCCCCTCCGATGAGGAGTATTTGGGCACCAATATACTCAAGCTGGCAAAACGCCGGATAGTGTGGCTGCTGGTGTTAATGGTATCCGCTACCTTTACCGGGGGAATCATCTCCCATTTTGAGGAGCTGCTGAGCACAGCGGTTGTGTTGACTGCCTCGATTCCCATGCTAATGGACTCCGGCGGAAATGCAGGCTCCCAGTCCTCCACCTTAATTATCCGCGGCATTGCGCTGGGGGAAATTGCATTGTCAGACTGGCCCAAGGTTATGTGGAAAGAGCTGCGGGTCAGCTTTGTTGTGGGTGCTGCCCTTGCCACCGTTAACCTTGGTAGGATGCTGCTGTTGGGGTATACCGGGCTGGGTGTGATGATGACCGTTTCCATTACTCTGCTTCTCACCATTGTCACTGCAAAACTGGTGGGTGGTATACTGCCTATAGCAGCAAAAGCCCTAAAGCTGGACCCTGCTATTATGGCTGGTCCGCTGATTACCACCATTGTAGATGCAGTCTCGTTGGTTATCTATTTTACCATTGCAGGTATTTTAATATTCTAAATACAAAAAGACTGCCACAGCATTGGATTAGGTGCATTGCTGTGGCAGTCTTTTTGTATCAGATAAACCGTATTAGAAGGCTGGTGAGGAGATATCCCAGCATACCGCAAACAGGGAAGGTGATCATCCAGGCAAGTATCATACCTCTGACAGTGCTCCAATGCACCTTTCCCTCACCGGTGGCAGCACCTGCCCCCATGATAGCGGTGGTTTTGGTGTGGGTGGTGCTCATGGGAATGCCGGTTAGGCTGGCAGCCAACAGACAGATGGCACCGCCGATATCGGCACAGGCACCCTGGGCTTTTTCCAGCGCCACCATTTTTCCGCCAATGTGGCTGATGATTCGCTTTCCTCCTGTCAAGGTGCCCAGCGCCATAACCGATGCCACACAAATCATAGCCAGCAGGGAAGCTTTGCCAGAGCTAACAGATTGCCCCACAGCCACTGCTTGGGCCATGAGAAATACTGCCAGAAACTTTTGGCCGTCCTGTGCGCCGTGCATAAAGGCCATCCCACTAGCAGAGAGTATCTGCACCCAATCTGCGGTTTTGCCATGGGTTCTGGCAAGCCCGGGGGCCAACAGCTTGGACACCACATACCCGGAGCCAAATCCCAGAACTAAGGAAATCACCAGCCCTGCCAACACTTTGAGCCAGGCAGCCATATTCACTGCATTTGCAGTGCCAAGAGCGATTGCACTGCCGGTGAGCCCGGCAATTAAGGCGTGGCTTTCGCTGGTAGGGATACCAAAGTACCAGGCTGCAACTGCAAACAGAACGATAGAAGCCATTGCGGCACACAAAGCGGCTACAGAATGCAGTGGCCTTGCAAGATCCAGCTGGATGATACCGGTGATGGTATCTGCCACCGAGCTGTTGATAAAGCTCATTACCACAATGCCTGCCAGATTGCAGATTGCCGCCAGCTTAACAGCTTGTTTGTAGGGCAAAGCCCCGGTGGATACGCAGCAGGCAATGGCGTTGGGGGCGTCGGTCCAACCGTTTACAAATACCACAGCCACCACCATTGCAATGAGTAACCCATGTAGCAAGCTTGTCATATTGCCATCTCCTTGTATATAAGACTATATAATATACATATAGTATAGATAGTTGCAAGTTTCTATTAGGAGCTAGTAGACAACTATACCCATATATACGCAGAGCCTGGACAAAATAGGATACAAAAAAACAGGAGAAGGTGTACTCCTCTCCTGTTGATGGTTTGTGGTATTACAGGCTTTCTTTATACAACTGCCCTTTGGGGTAGCCGGTTTCTTTGGCCACATCCTTTGCGGCCTGAGAAGGGGAGATGCCCTCTTGCCGCAGTTTCCGCACCATCTCCACTGCTTCGGCTAGGGTGGGTTGTTCTTGGGGTTTGGGGGAAGCACCCTCCACCACCAGCACAAACTCTCCTCTGGGGTTGGTTTGCTGGTAATAGTCCACTGCCTGGGCCAGGGTGGTTCTCAGCACCTCTTCATGGAGCTTGGTGATCTCCCGTGCCAGAGAAATTTTCCGGTCGCCAAACACAGTGAGCATATCCTGTAAGGTAGCGGGCAGCTTATGGGGAGCTTCATAAAAAATCAGGGTTCGCTCATCGCAGCTAACCGCTTCTAGATGCTGCATACGGGAGGCTTTGGCAGTGCTGAGAAAGCCTTCAAAGGCAAACCGTCCGGTGGCCAGCCCTGAGATGGCCAGAGCGGCAATAACAGCTGAAGGGCCCGGCACCACCACCACTTCCACGCCATGGAGCGCACACAGCGCCACCAGTTCTTCGCCGGGATCCGACACACAGGGCATACCGGCATCGGTGATGATAGCGCAGTTTTGTCCCTCCAAAATCCGCGCTACGATTTTTTCCCCCATCTCTCGGCGGTTGTGTTGGTGGTAGCTGAGCATTGGTTTTTGAATACCAAAATGGGTGAGTAGCTTAAGGCTGACCCGGGTATCCTCGGCGGCAATGAACTCCACCATGGCCAGTGTTTCCAGAGCCCGATGGGAGAGATCCCCTAGGTTGCCAATGGGGGTGCCGACTACATATAATTTGGCCATAGACTATTCCACCTTTCCGTAACTGGAGTATACTCGGCACATTTCTGGGGAAGTGGTGCCGTCCTCATTTTGCAAAAGTAGAGGTGGGTCGGCAGTTAAAAACGGCTTTGCGCCACGCTTTCCCTCCACCAAAATCAGCCAGGGGGCGGTGTTCCACCGCTGCTGCACAAAGCGTATGCGTTTAGGCTCAATTCGGTTGCGGCGCATGGCCTCCAGCACATCCACCAGTCGCTCCGGCAGCTGACACATACACAGTCGTCCACCAAACCGCAGCAGTCGTGCTGCGCAGGCGCAAACATCGTCTAAGGTGCAAAGGGTTTCGTGGCGGGCGATTTTGTCGCTGTCCTGCCGGCTGATTAGTCCGGTGTTGGCTGCTTTGTAAGGGGGGTTACAGGTTACTAGGTCAACAGTGCCGCCATTTAGGGTACGCAGTGTGCATAAGTCCTGGTGGACTACCGTTAGCTGCTGGGTAAGCCCGGAGCGCTCCACCGAGATACGGGCTTGATCCACTGCTTGTTGCTGGACATCCACCGAATAAGCATGGCGGGGCATTTTTTCTTTATCCCGAAACCATAAAAGGGGGATGATGCCGCAGCCACTGCCCAGATCACAGGCGGTTTCGTGTTTTTTTGGCGCTGCAAAATAGGACAACAAAAAGCTGTCTGTACCAAAGGTGTGCTGTGGGGTGACGCAAACTTCAACCCCGCCGCCAACCTGTTCTATAGCGTATTCCAAATTGTTCCTCCTCGTGGGACATTTAGCACCTGCCTTTAGAATAAGCAAAACAATGCTCGCCAAAAGACAGGCTAATATTTTACTATTGTACAACAGAACCCGCAGATACGCAAACTGGAATCTGGATAGGGGATGTGGTATACTGACCATAGATGGTGTAAAACTAACGGTAAAGCCTATATTTACCGGAAGTGTTGCAGAGGAAACAGATTGTGCAGATACCGGGCCGATAATGGTTGGGGAGGATACCGACATGGTACGAAAAAAGATGCTGTTTATCTATAATCCCAAAGCAGGCAAGGAACAGATGAAGCTGGATTTATCCGATGTACTCAGCAAATTGGTAGCCCATGGCTTTGAGGTAACAGTGCACCCCACCCAGTATAGCGGGGATGCCTACGATACGGCATTACAGCGCGGCTCCCACTACCAATACCTGGTGTGTTCCGGTGGTGATGGAACTTTGAGCGAGGTGATTGGGGCACTGATGCGGGTGCCCAAATGCCCCATATTGGGGTATATACCATCGGGCAGCACCAACGATTATGCCGTAACCTTGGGTCTGCCTATGGATCCCCTTACTGCTGCCCAAAATATCTGTGAGGGTGTGCCTATACCAGTGGATATTGGCAGGTTTGGCGGAAAGTATTTTTCGTATATTGCCGCCTTTGGGTTATTTACCGATGTATCTTATGATACCCGCCAGGATTTAAAAAACCTGCTGGGCCACGCCGCATATATGCTGGAGGGTGTTAAGCGGCTGGCAAACATTACCTCACAGCGCTGCACTGTATGGGTGGATGGCAAAAAAATTACCCACGATTTTGTGTTGGGCTTTGTTTCCAATTCCACTTCTATTGGCGGATTTAAGCTGTTGTCTGGGCAGGATATGCAGATAAACGACGGGCTGTTTGAGGTAGTGCTGCTGAAAAAAATTACACGGTTTACACAGCTGCAAGAGGTAATCGGCGTACTTATGGGCAATGGAAAAAGCTGTGATAATCTTTTAACATTTCAGGCCGACCACATACACCTTTCTGCCGAAAAGGAGATGAAGTGGACACTGGACGGCGAATATGGAGGCATGCGCCAGCATGTAACCATCCGTAACCTTCACAACGCTATACAGATTATTGTCCCTGCCAGCATGTAAAATCCCTTTGCTACAGAACAAATGACAAAATTTGCTTTGGGAAACAGGGAATATCCGCAGTTTTCACTGATAGACTAAAAATAAAACCATTGTGTAAGGAGTGAAAAAAGTGGAGTCCATTAATCCTGTTACTGGGGTTCCGGTTGCCAATACAAATGCGTATAATCCCACACCAGCCTCGGACGCACTTTCCATAATCGGCATTGTGAAGAAATCCGGAAAAATATCGGGGTATCAGTTGTCCAATGGCCAGCAGATCAGCAAGGATCAAGGTGTTGAGATGGCCAAATCCAACCAGATTCGTGGAGTAGGTGTAGCCACCAACCAGGGAACCGAGTATCTGCGCGCATTGCCCGATGGCAACGAGCGCAACAATCTCAGCAACCTGCCCACCATTTTGTAATGCTAAAACACCCACAATTAGTAAACAGATTTGACATTGGTTGGTGTTTGGTATAAATACTGCGGTTTGATCTGCGGCATTCTGGGGCGCCCCTGGTTTGTCGCAGATTTTTTTCAGGTTGCAGTGGGTACTGTTTGTGTTACGATACCAATAGTAGCTGTATGACATACAGCACAACAGGAGGATTCCATGGAGAAGCAATATATATTTGAAGCGGTGATTCAAAAGGTGGAGGGTGTGAATGGGGCATATGTAGAGATCCCCTTTGATGTGAAAGAAACCTTTGGCAAAGGACGTGTGCCGGTAACTGCTACCTTTGATGGGGAACCTTACGATGGCAGCTTGGTGCGTATGGGCACACCCGGCCATATTTTGGGAATCCGCAAGGATATTCGGGAAAAGATAGGCAAACAGCCAGGGGATACGGTACAGGTTGTTCTATGGGAGCGGGTGAAGGAGTAAAGATTCTAGGCTGAGCGAGTGTTTGAAAACCACAATGAATTTGCAGGGTTAACTGGCTCGGTATGCTTAGGTGGTGTCTTTCGGGGCAAGTGAATTGCCCCTTCGACAAATTTAAACTGCTGCGGTAGACTTATGTCTACAATCTGAAGCCTCCCAGCTGGATAGCAGGGAGGCTTGCTTTCCTCTGGGTTAGATGCTTTTGGGGATCTTCTCCAAGGTGTATTCGTAGCCGTCAATCCAGCTGCTGTATGCCTCCCAAACCGAGGCGCTTTGCTGCCCCAAAGCCCAGGTTCCGATACCCTTTAGGTTGTGGGTGTTCACCAGCTCAAGCTTTTGGAGGATGGATTGGTCGTTTTCAAACCACAATTCGTAGCTGCCTGGGCGCAGAGGTTTTCCCTGTATCTCTTGCTTGGGGTCATCGTCCGTTACCAAAAAGGTGGCCTTAGGAGAACCAGAGGTTTGGTCGAAGGTAATCTGGGCATTGTATTGAGAGAGCAGCTCCTCCACCTGCATCAGGGGAACTCGGTTGCCGTTCATGCTGCCGTCTCCCCCCCAGATTCTCCCATAAAAGGGAAGCCCCAGCACAATGTTGTCCGGTGTGGTTTTGGTCAAGGCATAGTGTACCGAATCCTCCACAAAATCAATGCTGGCCACAGGCCCGGGGGCACTGCCCTGGTAATGCTCATCGTAAGCCATCAGCATCAAATAATCTGCATGTTGGGCCAAGGCTGCGTAATCATAGGTACCTTGCCATCCGCCGGTGCCGCTGTTGGGATTGGCAGCCACCGCTACCGATATTTCCTTATCCTCCGGTAGCTTTTGGCGGAGCTGTTCAATAAAGGAGACATATTTTTCCCGCTGGCCGGGTGTAAGGTTTTCTAAGGCTACGCTAATGCCGTCCAGATCATGTTCTGCCACAAAAGCAGCAATGGAGTCGGCCATGGTATCCAGATGCTCTAGGGCGTTGATGCCACTTTGCCTATCCCATTGATTGCTGAGATAGGGGATAACCCGCAGCCCCATGGAATGGTAGCTCTGCACCAGTCCCGGCGCAGGAGGGTGAAATTCCAGGCTGCCATCCGGTTGCAGGGTGATGTAATTGGGGGAGATGGTGTCTATCACATCCTGGGACGCAGCGACTTGCTCCAGCTGCTGCTGTTGATCCCCAAAATGCAGGTAGGCAATGCTGTATTTATCCACTGCTGCCGATGCGCTGAGGATTAGGCTGAGAGGGACAACCGCCACCACCATGGTGCCCACCATAACCTTGGCGCTGCGCAGCCGCAGGCCTTTGGCATATTTGCGCAGATAGCCCGACACCGAGCGGTAGCTTTGGGTAATCCGGTCGGCAGAGAGAAAATCTCTGCTAAACTCGGTGTCGCCGGATCTGCTGTAATGGATCACCAGGTCATAGGTGCCATCGGTATTGAGTTGCAGTGCAAGGTTTCCGTACATATTGATCCTCCTTGGAAAGAACTGACAGGTCTATGCCGGTAGTATGCCACCAGTTAGCCCCAATAATGTAAAAATAACCCACTTTCTTAGGAGGAAATAAAAAACTGCTCAGGAAATTATCCTGAGCAGTTTTTTGTGTGGAGTTTAGTTCTGTTCTTACAGAGCCTTAACGATTTCGGCCAGTTGAGGAGCGATGTCGGTGCCAAGGCCGGTACCGATAACCACCATAATGCTTTCTTCGCCGGGCAGCATGTAAATAACATAGGAAACATCTTCAGGGATATTTTTAGATTCGTCCTTGGCGATGTTCATGGTCAGGGAGAAGACTTCCTTGCCTTCCACGGTGATGAATTCGCCAATTGCTTCGCTGCCAGGAGCCATAGCGCTGACGATAGCAGCCATCTCTTCATTCATAGCATCCACAGTAGCTTGGTCTTTTTGGGCAAAGCCAGCCAAGGTTTCAGCGTCGGCAGGAGAGTTTTGCACAGCGATCATAGCGCCAGTTTCGCCAATGTAAATGGTAGCGCCGTTTTGCTCGGACTTAGTAAAGCCTTCCAGCTCGGGCAGCTCACTTTCAGCAGCCTCAGGGGCTTCTTCTTGGGTGGCAGGAGCTTCTTCAGATGCAACGCTCTCATCAGCAGCAACTACGCTCTCTACTGCAACGCTTTCTTCTTGGGCA
>CAYNCW010000115.1:0-8188 GCA_964395635.1 uncultured Oscillospiraceae bacterium | reverse complement strand
GTAATGTTGAACTAAAAAATAGATATTCGCTTGAACTGTATTGCCCGGGAAATCTTCGGACAACTAACTGATTGATCTATAATAGTTTTAACAACTGTGGCGTTCTGGTAGAAATTTCGCTTTCTACCGGAACGCCACAGTCTTTTTCCCTGCACCATCACAAAAATTATATTTTATGAGATTCTGTGAAAAGAGATTCCTATTTCGACAATTTCTCCAACCAGTATTGGTTAGAATAAATCTACAACCAGTAATAACTCGGAGGGATGGGTGATGCAAAACCGAACGGATATAATAGGGGTATCCCTGATGGAGCGAACGCGGCAGCTTCTGCGCAGCGGCCAAAGCTGGCTTTACCACTGCGCTGCAATACTCACAGGAGTGGTGTTGTCCAATTCATTTATTCTGGGCGGCGTATCTCCTTTTGGGGTGGCATTTTGTGCCGCGGTGGGCAATACATACACCCTCAGCGCAGGAATCGGCGCAGTCTTAGGGTATGTTATCACCATCAACCCCTTAAGCAATATGAAGTACATAGCGGCAGTTTTGTTGGTGGCAGCAGCCAAATGGCTGTTTAGTGCCCGGCTGCCCCCCCAATTGCGGCTTATCTCCAGCGCAACCACCTGCCTGCTGTCCCTTGCAGTTGCCAGCACAGCGGTGCTAATTACCAATGACGCCACCCTCTACGATATGGTGATAAGCGCAGCGGAGATCCTTTTGGCCTGTGGTGCCACCTATTTCTTTGCCCGCACCATCTCTTTAATTGGGACAAGCTGGCACAATGTCACCCGATCGGATATGTCCTGTATGATCATCGCAACAGCGGTGGTGCTCATGGGCTTTTCATCGGTGCTGGTGGGCAGTTTGTCGGTGGGCAGAATTTTAGCGGTATTGGCTATTCTATTGTGTGCCCGATACGGCCGGGAGGCTGGCGGAGCCATCTGCGGCATCACAGTGGGCATGGCTCTGGGGCTGGTTACCGGAAATCAAACCTATATTGTGGCAGCCTATGCCTTTGGCGGGCTGGTAGCGGGTGTATTCGGCGGCATGGGCCGGATCTCCACTGCAGCATCCTTTATCTTTATCAACACCATCACCGCATTGTTTACCATGGCCTATGCGGATGTATACAATGCTATATTCGAGATATTTATCTCCACAGTGCTGTTTATCGCCATCCCCCACAACTGGATAGCGAAAAGCGGAGTTTTAACCGCCATTAAGCCCCCAGGCAACCCGGATACCGCAACCCAAACGGCGCTGTGCGAAAAGCTGGAGGATATCTCCACAGCACTGGGGGAGCTTTCCACAACCACACAACAGGTCAGCGAAAAATTGGGGGCAATGTCCGGCACCGGGCTATCGGTGATATACACCAAGGTGGCCGAACAGGTTTGCCACTACTGCGGCATGCGCACAACCTGCTGGCAATACCGGTATTCCGACACACTGGCGTCAATGAACGACGCACTGGCTGTCCTCAAGCGGGACGGCACCATCAGCAGGGATAAAATGCCCAAAGCCTTTCGCAACGTCTGCTGCAAGGAAGAGGATTTTGTTGCGGCGTTAAATGCTAGATTCCATGATTATGTTGCAAAAGAAGGAGTTCAGCGAAAAGTATCAAAAGTACGGGGGGTGGTAACTGACCAGTTTGAAGGCATGTCGCTTATGTTAAGCGAAATTGCCAGTGACCTGGGTAACATACGCCTTTTAAACCCCATCAAGGCCCGTCAGGTACGGGAGTATATGGAAAAACAAGGGATAGATACCCGCAGTGTGTTTTGTTACAGCGATGAATTCCAACGGATGATAGTGGAGATGCAAATCCCCAATTACCATGTAGCCCGCTTACATAAAACCAAAGCGGCACTGGATCTCAGCACAATGCTGGAAGCGGATTTTGACATGCCCCAGGTTATCCAGAGGGAAAAATACGCATCGGTGCAGTTTAGCGAAAAGGCTAGCTTCTCGGTTCAGGTGGGGGCGTATCAGATAGCGGCGGAGGGCAACCGCCTGTGTGGAGACGCCTACGACATTATCCGGGAAAAGGATGGCCGTTCTCACTTTATTCTCAGCGACGGCATGGGCAGCGGCGGCAGCGCAGCGGTGGATTCGGCTATGGCAACCGGACTCATCAGCAGGCTGTTGACTGTGGGTATTGGCCATGAAGCAGCGCTGAAGATGGTGAACTCTGCTATGCTGCTAAAATCAGGGGAAGAATCTCTTGCCACCATTGATATCTGCACAATGGATCT
The DNA here is from genome assembly GCA_964395635.1 of uncultured Oscillospiraceae bacterium. GTDB lineage: Bacteria > Bacillota > Clostridia > Oscillospirales > Ruminococcaceae > WRAV01. Next base: position 5,933 of record CAYNCW010000115.1, on the reverse strand, counting down.
CTTTACAGGAAAAGCCAGGTTCTTTAAAGCTGGGGCAGCCCCCACCTTTGTTATGAAAAACGGAAAGGCGGGATATGTGGAATCCACCTCACTGCCGGTGGGCATTCTACGGGGCGTTGCCTTTGAACAGAGCAGTGTTACCCTGCATGAAGGGGATTGGGTTGTAATGGTTTCCGACGGGGTGGTTGCCACCGGCAGCCAATGGGTTCTCTCCCAGCTAGAGTCCGCCGGGAATGTTGACATACAGAGAGTTTGCGAGCAGTTGGCCACCACCGCCAAGCTGCGCCGCACCGACGGACGGGAGGATGATATCACCGTAATGGCAGCAGTAATGACTAGGGGCACCTAACACCTTTCGATTATAGACAAACACCCCCACTCAACTCAACAGAACAATATATGCCGCCCCGCCGACAGGGCTGCAGAAAAAAGCTGATGCGCCACAATCCAAACCGATTGTGTGCATCAGCTTTTTTTTGTTGTGTACCTGCAAAAGGGTATGTCACCGGTTACAATCCGCTTACCTCTCTGGGCTCATCGCTGTCCTGCCGGGTGGCCTGCTCCCGGGAGCTACTCTGGGAGAAGCCGTCGTCAAACCGAGAGGAGGTAGAAGCCCCGGCGCTGGAGGAGGCACCAAAAGAACCGGAGGTGCGCAGCACCGGATAGGTATACTGGTTGGAGGTGGAAGCAGTCCAAGGGGAATCCTCCCCCCCTCCCAAATCGCTTGCCATCTGGGAAGCGGACATCTCATCCGAGGTTTTTTCTATCACATTGCCCTCTCCGCTGCCAATTCCCGCTGCTGCGGTACCCGAAAGGTAATAGCAGTTGGTAAGGGTGGCAGAGGAGTTGAGCCCCACAATCGAGCCGCTGTCCATACTGGCGGAGATGGTGCCCACATTGTAGCTGTTGGAGATGGTGGCGCTATCTCGGTTCACCCCGGTAATACCCCCCACATTGGCGGTGCCGGATATTTTGGCGTAGTTATAGGTGTTGCGTATTTTGGCACCGTAGTTGTATCCCACCACACCGCCGGCATAGCTGCTGCTTTCGGCAGATACAGTGGCACCGTTGGCACAAGCCTCCACCAAGCCGCCGTCATAATTCAGCCCAACAACCCCGCCAGCAAAGGCACGCTGGGTGGAGGTGGAACGAACATCCCCAGAGGTTACATGCACATTGCGGACAGTGCCGGTGTTTTCGGCAAACAGCCCCACCGATTCACCCGCCGAGCTGATTCTCAGCCCGCTGATGGCGTAGCCGTTTCCGTCATAGGTGCCGGTAAAGGGGCTGCCACCGCTGGCTATCATGGGAAATCCCGATGCAAATGCGCTGTCGGCGGCAATATCCACATTGCCTGTTTGTATAAAGTGGGAACCCAAATGTCCATTGATATGGGCAAGCTGGGCAGCAGAAGAAATCTCAAAGGGATTTTCCTTAGAGCCATCCCCCTTAACAAACCCGCCGCTTTCCCGGGGGTGGTTGCAGGTGGTGGCCACATCATCCCCGCTGAGATCCAGGGGGCGGCTGTTGCCGGAGGTGGTGAGATTGTAATCCAAATTGGGATTATCCGCCACCGTTCCCGGCGGCCGTATCCCGGTGGCAACTGTAATGCTGTCCGGCTCCCGCTCGTAAATCACGTTGTTGGCATTCACCACCAGGTGATTGACCTTGTTGCCCAAGGCATACACCGAATCGTTGCAGGTAAGGGTAGCAACCCGGGACCCCCCTGTCAGGTTCACCCGGGACTGGGCATTGGAGATGATGGCGCTGACATTGGTGTCCTGCAAATCAATAGGCAGTCGCTTACTGTCAAATTGGGGGGACAAGGTCATGGTGCCAATAACCCCTCCACCGCTGACACTCACCCCATCTGATACCGCCATGGAATCAATATGGGTGTTGGTATCCAAAGCGGCGGCATGTTTCAGCAAAAGGTTGGCCACCGAAATATCCCGAATACGCAGCTGAGCCCGTTCGCTACCGGCTTTTGCAGCCGAAGCCATGCTCATAACGCTGCCGGTACCAGTCAAGGAAAGCCCGCCCTCCGAGGTCAAGCTGTTGATGGTGCTGCCGTCAGAAAGTGCCACAAGGCTATCCCCAATGGTTACCAAAGAGTTGAGCTTGGTATTTTGAATCTTCACATCCACAGCCCCAAACTCCTCCACACCCTGCACCAGCACATTTTCAATGCCCATGGCATCCTGCACAAGGTTGGTCTGGCGGATATCACCGGGGGTTTTCATTTCAACAGTGCCTATCCGGCTGTTGCCGGTAACCTCCACTGCCACACGCTGGTTTTGGTTGTTCACAATAACGCGGGAAGCCTGTACATCCGAAAGAACCAGGCTGTTTACCCCGCAGTTTTTTACATAAATGGTGCCCCCAACCGAAACATCCCGCAAGGTAACCTCGCCCTGGGATTCTATTTCCCCAATCACCAGGTGGTTATCCACCGACATGTTTTGAATGGAGATATTCGGTCGCCGCACCAGCACATCGCTGTGCACCTCCCGTGGGCTGCAATTGCGAGATTCATACACCGTCAAGGTATCCTGAGAGATGGCCACCTCGGTATCCTGTGCAGAAACCGGGGGTGCATATTTTTCCCGCACCCGCAGCCAGGTGGCCACAACCGGCCCCACAATCAACGCCAACACCACCAAAGCGCTCACAGTGGTTATGGCAATGGTCTTTCGGTGGCTCATACCAAACAGGCCGGGGCTTTTTTCTGGCTGTGGCTTGCTGGATTCCTCGTCGGTAAAGCGGAACTTTAAGGTTTTTTGTTGTTTTACCCGGGGCGCACCCTGGGGCTGGGGGGTCTGGTGGCTGCGCAAAGCATTGTGGGCAGCCAGCTCCAGCAGCAGCTGTTCGCTGGTTTTTTTACCCGTCCCACCTGCTGCCACTGTGGCAGCAGGTGCCACAAAAGGCCCGGGAGCTTCCTCCTGGGGAATATAGGGCAAATCCTCGGGCAGATCCTCCAAAGGCCTGGTGGCGGCATTGCGGCCATAGGTTACCGGTCGCAGGGGCTCCACAGCCTCGTTGCTATGCATTTCCGGCTGAATTTGCAGATCCAGCCTGCGGCGCGCAGGGGGTTCAAAGCCAAAGTCCGGCAGATCCATATCCCGTTCCGGTGGCTCATATTCCAAGGTTTTTCCAGGGGGAGATTCAGGGTTTATCCCCAGCTCCCGCAGATACCGCTCCCGTTCTCGGTCAAACTTTTCGGCCAGGGTATCCTTAAAGCTTTCTGCGCGCTTTTGTTCCTCCTGGCGCACCTGCTCTTCAAACTGCTGGAGAAAAGCGTCGGTTTCCGCATCCGCTTCCAGCTCCTCTTCAGGAGGCAGGGGCGGATCCACAGGGGCATCCACCTTGCCGGATTTGTTGCCTATATCAAACCAGGAAACATCCTTTACTGTCTTGTTCACCACCGGCTCGTCCTCAAAGCGCTGGTTAAACTCCTGCTCAAACTGGGAGGATAGGCGGCGCAAAAAATTCTCCCGATGGCTCTCTCGGGAAGGTGCCGGGGGAATCTCTGGCATAGGTGGCTCTATGGTAGCTTCCAGGACAGGTTCCTCCTGGGCAACCGGCTCAAATACCGGGGGCTCGTGGGCCTGTTGTTGCTGGGGCTGAATAGTCGGGGCATCAAAGCCCAGCTCTTCAAACTGGTACTCGGTAATCACCGGCCCACTTTCCACGGCTATGGCCTGGGGTGCAGTGGCCTTTGCCAAATCCTCCGCCTCGGCCTTTTTGCGGCGGGTGGCAGAGGGTTTTTCCCCGCCCTGGTCTTGGGGCTGGGCGGCTGCCTTACGGGGCTTTGTCTTGGCTGGGGTATCCTCCGGGGTCTCTTGGGTTTTGGCAGGTTGTTTTTTGCGGCCGGGGGATTTTTTCGGTGGCTCCTCTTCCGGCACAACCGCTGCTGGGGCAGCAGGGGGCGTCTCCCGTTTGGGAAGCTGGTATTTGCCAAAATCCAGGGGGTTTCTGTCGATTTCCGGCTCCTCCACAGGCTGCTTCTGGCTTCTGCGGGAGGGGGCTTTGCCCCGGGCTTGGGGCTTTGGCCCATCGCTTACAACACTGTCTATCAGCGATTCTATACCCTCAGAAGAAGGCTGGTCTTGGGCAGCATTTGTGGGAAATATCGCCGAAGACCGGGCAGGTGCGGCTTTGCCGATACTGCTCAGTATTTCATCTGTATCCTTAAGACGTGGTTTTTCAGCCATTATCGAAGCCTCCAGTGGAGAGTAAAGCAGTGCCGGCAACACACAGCAAATCTACCGCAAAAACAAAGCACTGCTCTCAATAGTATTGAAAAATGGCCACCTGGCTTGCCATAAAACAGCAATTGCCCAATATGGCCGCTACAACAAGCCGGGATGCTCTAGCTGCTGTAGTATCAAAATCTTGTCCAATGACACAGGGATGCTATTTAGTCATGTCCCGGATGGGTTTTTACATGCTGCACCGCTTTTATCAGTGCCGAAGTCACCTTTATGTCCATGCCGGCCCGCAGTTGCCGCACCGAATCCTCCACATCCTCCGGCACAATGGCCATATAGGCGGGGGGCAAGCTGTTTAGGGCATAGGCCATAACGTCCGTTTGGCATATTTCACAGGTGCAGGCTTTGAGCATTTTCATAGTATGTGCGAATTTTTCTAGGATAATGTCTTCCATGTAATTGCGCAAAATATAGGCCGGTGCCGGGGCAGCAGCAGGGGGCGGGGTATCGTCTGCCATATCCTCCAGTGGCTCCTCCGGGGGTTCCTGGGGGGCCTGAGCCGAAGGCTCTACAAACAGCGACGGCATGATTTTGGCATACATGCGCTCTTTATCAAAGTCTTTTTTCAGTTTTTTGGTACCCATCAAACGCCCTCCTTGAGAAGCTCGGTGACAAAGGCCATATAGTCCTTCACCCCGGCACTGCGGGGCGCATATTCAAACATATTGGCTTGGTTGGTTTGTGCTTCCTGTATGGCAATGGAGTTGCGGATAGTGGTTTTGTAAAGCCGGGTTCCCACCTGCTTGGCCACCATTTGTGCGGTTTCCTTGATGCGTTTGCCCAGTATAGTGCGTCCGTCGTACTTGGAAAGCAGAATCCCCCCCACCACCAGCTCGGGGTTGCAACTTTGCTTGAGCCTTGTAATGGTGTCGGACAGTTGGGCAATGCCCTGGAGACTAAAGATATCCGCAAGCATAGGGATAACCAGATAATCCGCTGCAGCAAAGGCATTCACCGTTAAAATACTCAGCGCCGGCGGTGTATCGAGAACTATGTACTCATACTTGCCGCGCAGCGATTGAATGGCATTCTTTAATAAATATTCACGACCGGTCTGGGTAAACTCCAGCTCCACACCGGACACCAATATATTGGAGGAGATGAGATCCACACAGGTTGTGCGCTGAATAGCAAAGAGGGGCTTTACCTCTCCTTTCAGCAGCTCATAAACTGTGGGGGCCTCCTCGGTATCTCCCCCCAGACTAAAGCTTAAATTGGCCTGGGGATCCAAATCGATGGCCAAAACCTTAAACCCCTTTTTCATTAACCCTGTAGCAAGCGCCAAGGATGTGGTGGTTTTGCCCACCCCTCCTTTTTGGTTGGTAACTGCAATTACCTTGCCCATGGCGTTCCCCCCTTGCGTCTCAAATTTCTGCATCTATCCAAAGACTGATTCATTGTCCAAATTTATGATACACAAGCAATTGTCAATTATCAATAAATACTGCTGGCAAAAACTGTTTAGGAAAAAATTATCAAATCTTGTCGAAACAAGATAAATCCTAACTTATTATAGATGTAAAACTTGATTTTGTAAAGAAGTGGCCGACCTATAAATAGATACATATTCATCCACCCGCAAACCATAATAAAAATGGTTTTCATTTACTGAAAAGGATGGTATAATACTGTTTATACTATACTGTGAAAGACCCCGATTTT
>CAYNCW010000114.1:0-8234 GCA_964395635.1 uncultured Oscillospiraceae bacterium | reverse complement strand
GCCTTTATTGGTAATCGTCACAGAAACTTTGGTTTCCAAAATCAAATTATCAAAATTTGTCTGCCAATCCGGCCCGTATTTGCAGTATAGAGGATAATCCTTTTTGCGCAGTTCCTGCAGCAACCCAAATCCGTCCACCTGATATTTATCCTGAAAGGTATGGGTTATGGTTTGCATCGAATCGATTATGACGCCCTCGTATAGGCGGCTCAACTCTGCTAACTTGGCAGGGTCGGACAGATCATTTTTATTAAAGGGGGCTTCTTCAATGGCACCAGTGGCTTCTGCATTAATAATACAAACCAGCTGATTGTCTCTTTCGGCAAAGGATATTTTATTCAAGCTGCGCTCAATACGCAAGGGGTAATAGTCGCCTTGATAATTTGCTGTAACTATCATGTTGCCCACTTGGTTTTTCACCCAGAGATATCCTCGGGTTTCCAATTCATCAAGCCAGCCCACAAAGGTAAAGTTTTTGATTACCCCCGCACCGCCAATTTTGATCTCTTCATCCACCAAACTCACCTTGGGCAGAATGGTGTTACCGGTTTCTCTCAAATTGCGTATCATCCCCACCAAATCCTGGCGAAAAGCCAATACCTGGCCACTTTGATTGTTTTGATAGTAGTTGGAGATAAACAACCCCACCATAGGTTCCTTGCCTGATTTGGCCATCAGAATATCTTCGGCAGTTTCATCAGTGGACATCACTATCATCTTGCGGCTAATCTCTTTGTTGCGTTCCATAGAATCTACCGCGGCCTCGAACAGCTTTTGATCCTCCAAAAGTTCTTGGCTCATAATAACAATCTTGGTGTGGCCCAAAAACAGCTTTTTGTTGGAGAAGGAGTCGATCTTCTGAATAGCTCCGGCAACAGTGTGATCTTCAGCAGTTTTAACGATACGCATATCTTCGCCGCTACCGCCCTTTTCTCCAAATGCCGAGGCATTTGGCAGCGCGGCGGAAACTTTAAATAGGGTTTGATTATCCACCGCTGCTCTATCAATGCCCAAAGACAAGCAAAACCCACGGTTTTCCAGCTCTACTTTATCCCAACAGCCCGCCAAAAGCAGCATCGCCAACACTATGCCACAAGTTAAAAAGGCCTTATTTCGCCTGCGCAGCGTTACTTTTATCATGTTTACCACCCAATCTTCTCAGCTTGGCAATCAACAGCAATCCCAAAGGAATAAAGAGCATATATGCCCATCCAAAGGTTTTGAACAACAGTGTGAGATAGTCTATAGTTTCCATAATATTGGTTGGATAAAAGGATAGGGCAAAAATCAGCACTGCGCTGATACCAATGTGAATAGAATGTCTTCCCACCTTTAAGGATTCTTTGAGTAATACAGAAGAAAAAAACAAACCGGCACTGACAATTGCAAAAATGGATATAATCCAAAAACTCATGGTCAAGGCTTCTTGTCGCTCGATAAAGCTGGTGGGCAATACGATGGTATCCATCAGCTCCAAGGTAGGCCACATCTGCCTGAGCACATCCGCATACCCAAATTGAGCAATTGCCAGCACGGTGATTATGGTAATGGCAGCACCAATTAGCAGCACCGATATCAGTGCACCACGCCGCATATTCTTCACATTGCTAATATAGGGAACCGCCAAAAGACAGATTTCAATACCACTGAAGGAGATTACATTGGCCAGTCCGCCTTCAAACAGCTTTGAGGCAGGGGTAATCAAAACTGGTCGAATGTTCCCAAAATCCACATGTCTGGATGTGATGATAAATACCAAAATCAGCGGTATAAATATTATGACTATCAGCAGCTCACCAATTCTGCCCTGGGTTTCATACCCTTTTGCGGCTGCATAAGCCCCCAGCAGCAACATTGCGATGCATATTACCCAAAAGGGTGTGTTATACAGCATACTTTGCTTCACAATTTCCCCAAATAACCGCAACTCCAGTGCAGCGCTCATAATTAGTTTGGCGGAAAACCCCAGACTGAGTAGCACAGCCACTGGCTTGGAGACAATCCTGGATGCATAAACTGTAAAGGATTGATCCGGAAACATACGCCCCAGAGTCGTCATAATCCATACCATCACCAGAGCTATCAAGGTGGAAATCAGCACAACAATCCAGCCGTCTTGTTGTGCAAAGGCGGCGCTGCGTCTGGGTGCTAAAATTACACCGGTGCCAAACACATCCAATATCAGCAGAACCTGAAATTGCCGGATGGATATTTTGTCGTTAAACGAAAGCATTTTGTTACCTACTCCTTTTTCTTCCGGTTTCCTGTTTTCTGCGTTACCAAACGTGTGGTATTGGCAGGATTTGCAAAGATGGGCCTTTTCTTCATCATAAATAAAGGCACACGAATAATAGAATCCTTTAGATCAGTAAATGAATTTAAATCACCGGAAGAATAGGGGAACATATACGGTATCCCAAAGCTTTTTAGGGATACCAAGTGGATGAGACACAAAATACCCGCCAACCAAAAGCCGTATAATCCCAAAAATGCCGATAGGACAATAAACAGATACTTCATAAGACGAAACCCGGAGACTAGGCTAACATGGGGGATTGCAAATCCACAAATGCCGGTTAGTGCGATAACGATAACCACTATAGGGCTTACCAAACCTGCTTCTACAGCTGCCTGTCCGATAATAATGCCGCCCACTATCCCCATAGTGCCACCTATAGGACCAGGCAGACGTATACCGGCTTCCCGCAATAGCTCAAAGGCCAGATCCATCATGATAATTTCCAACACAGCCGGAACCGGAACCATTTCTCTAGCGCCTGCCATCTTTAAAACCAACAGCATAGAAATCATTGCAGGATGGTAAACGGCGGTTGCTAGATATAACCCGGGCAATACAGTGGCCAATACGCCGGCAATACTTCTGAGGATGCGCACAAAGCTCATGATTTCCCATCGCTGGTTGTAATCCTCTGAAGACTGGAAAAAGGTATTGAGCGTGGCTGGAATAATTAGAACAAAGGGTGAATTGTCTACAATTACCACAATTCTGCCTTCCAGGATAGCTGCCGAAGCCTTGTCCGGTCGTTCGGTGACCTGTACCTGGGGAAATGGGGATATCCAGTCGTCTTCAATCAGCTGCTCTATATATCCCGAATCAATAATAGCATCAATGTTGATGTTGCCCAATCGCTCCTTTACCTCTTTGAGGATATTGGGTCGAACAACATCACTGAGATACATAAGGGCAATATCGGTTTGGCTACGCCGCCCCACCTTGGTTTGAAACACCTTTAAGCTGGTATCCCGAATTCGGCGGCGAATAAGTGCGGTATTAAATCGAAACACTTCGCTAAACGCATCTTTGGACCCTTGGACAACCACTTCGGTATCAGCGGCAGAAACCCCACGGGTTGGAAATTTTTTGGTGGATACGATAATGGCCTTTGGATAACCGTCGATAAACACCGCCGTGTCTCCGGTTAAGATTGCCAAATTCACCGATTCAAAGTCGGAGACTTCCTTAATATCCGCGGTGGTAATTCCTGAATCCTTAAGGGTATCAAACAAATTATCGCGAAAATATTCTGCAATGGGCGGCACAAGCCGCACACTCACCATCAGTTGATCCACAATTGTTTGCTCTATCTTTGCCGTATCGGTGAGCATGTCCACATAGGTTACATAGCATTGCAGCTCCTTGTGCTTTCCCACAGGAAACTGCCGCTTTACAATATCCCCACAGTCAGTAAACACACTGGCCAAATGCTGTGCATTCTGTTCCAAACTGGCATATATGTCCATGTAACGCCTCCTCAAATATGCACGTATTGCTATTTTGAGTAGTCGTTTGTTATATATACATACTTTATCCCAACACACCAAATAAACATGCATTAGGACAGAGATTTGAGCCCGCCAAGGACAACCGTTACAACTGAAAAGCAGGCATTACATAACAAAAGCCCTAAAAAAGATGCTGGGAAAGGCATCTTTTTTTATTGCTAAAACTGTCTTAGGAACAATATGATAATAATATAAATATAATAAAATACCGGGAATATGAAAAAAAACACATTGTGACAATAGAAATCCCCTATAACCGATTTGTATCGTTATCAAATCGCAAAAAACCACTATCTGAACTACGTAATGAAAGGGGTATACTGTGAAACCAATTAACAATCTAGACGATCAAACCATTCAAAAATACAAAGACGAGTTAATGCGCTATGCCAATAAACAGCAAAGCACAACAAAAGCTCGGGAGCCCGCTCCTATGCAACCCACAGAAACCGAAGCCATGATGCAACCCCCTCCGCCAATTCCTTCCACTCCGGCTGTTCCGGTTCAGCCCAGTACGCCACCTCCCCCAGAGACTAATATGTCAGAATCCCCTAGCAGACCTGCTCCCCCTATGCCAATAATACCTTCTCCGCCTAATAAACCGCCAACTCCCAATCAACCAATGATGCCGGTTCTACCCATTAAACCTGCCCCAAACCGTCCCACAATGCCGTTACCTCCCAACGTACCGGCTTTTCCAGAAAAACCCCAACCTCCTGGTATGCCTTATGAACCGATTGTGCCAAACAAACCTGGTAAACCTTTTGCACCTCCTGAGACCACCATCCCGGTAGTGCCTGAAATCCCAGTATTGCAAAATGCTCCTGTTATAGCCAATATTCCGGTAATAACCCCCAATCCACCGGCCACAGCACTGCAGCAGGCATACGATAATTTTTTGAAAAAAAACCCATATACTGGCACCCTAAAAGTACAGGTGTTTACCGCTCGCCGGGCATATCCAGTAGCAAATGCCGAGGTGGAGATTAGTAAAAATTTCCCAGAAGGTAGCTACATAATTGGCGTTTACACCACCAATGACCAAGGTCTTATTCCCATTCTCAAGCTTCCAACACCCAGCAAAGACCTTTCTTTTATACCGGATAACGATGAACAAGCATTTGCTACCTATGATGTAAAAGTTAGACATAAAGATTTTATCGAAATGCATTATCGTGATGTTCCTATTTTCCAAGACATTATGTCTTTACAAGCTGCGGATATGACGCCCAAACCCCTGGCCTTGGATGGGCAAGAGTATATTGAAATTCAAGAAGAAGAGCCCTCTGACTTATAACTATGGGAGTGATAAGCCATGCCAAACGTAAAACTTCCTTATATACCTCAAAATATAACGGTACATCTGGGCAAACCTGCAAGTGATGCCGCAAATGTCCAGGTGCCATTTGTGGAATACATAAAAAATGTGGCCTCCAGTGAAATATATCCCACTTGGCCAGAAAGTGCTATTATCGCCAATATATATGCCCAAATATCCTTTGCCTTAAATAGAATTTATTTAGAATGGTACCGAAGCAGGGGATACGACTTTGACATAACAAATTCCACCCAGTTTGACCAAGCCTATAAACCCGGCAGGGACACCTTTGACAATATCAGCAAAATTGTGGACGACATATTCAACAACTATATGCGCAAACAAGGCAGCATTGAGCCCTATGCCGCCAAATTCTGTAACGGAACAACTGTTAAGTGTGAAGGGTTGTCCCAGTGGGGAACTGTAGATCTGGCAAAGAAGGGGTATACACCATATCAAATCCTGCAAAACTATTATGGAAAAGATATAGAGCTTGTAGAAAACGCCCCAGTACAGGCAATTGTAGAATCCTATCCAGGAGCACCACTGCGGTTAGGTTCATCTGGTAATGAGGTAAAACTTCTTCAGGATCAATTAAACCGGATCTCCAAGAATTTTCCAGCTATTCCAAAAATCAGTAGCCCAGACGGTACATTTGGGGTGGAAACTGAAAATGCCGTCAAGGTATTTCAGCAAACCTTTGACCTTACACCAGATGGTATTGTAGGTAAATCAACCTGGTATAAGATTAAAAGTATTTATAACAATGTAAAAAAACTAAGTGAATTGGGCTCTGAAGGGGTTAAATTTGGTGAGCTTACCCAAATCTACCCTTCGATCTTAAAAGAAGGAGATCAAGGAGAGGAAGTTAAGGTTATTCAGTATTTTCTCAATATCATTGCCTATTCCAATCCCACAATCCCCTCAATTAATATTGATGGGTATTACGGAACACTTACCAAGCAAGCTGTTACTGCTTTCCAACAGAGCTATGGATTAACACCAGACGGAATTGTTGGCCGCGATACATGGAACAAAATGCAGCAAATATACAACGGGGTTGTTGAACTGGCAGGGGGATATGTGCCTCAGTCCACCAAACCATATCCGGGATATGCTCTCAAAAAAGGGATGAAGGGCGATAATGTAACTACCTTTCAAACGTATTTGAGCACCGTTGCACAAAACGACCCTGCAATTCCAAAGTTTGAGGTTACTGGAACTTTTGACCAACCAACATATGATGCAGTTATCGCCTTCCAAAAAAAATATGGAATGAGTCCATCGGGTAATGTAGGCGCTCTTACCTGGAATATAGCCGCAGAGGAATACAGCAATATTATAAATCCCCAGGAAGAAATAATGCCATAGTTATAGTAAAAAGCCGCACTGAAAAGCGCGGCTTTGGTTGCTGTATACTTTTTTCTGATAAAATAACCGAGCCGCATAAAAAATATACGGCTCGGAATACTTATCTGCCCTTTAATATTTCCCGCAATATTTGAGCTGCCTTTTGGGGATCCTTTTCCATCAGCTCACGGATGGCATCTTCTTTAGTTCTGGGGCGGCTTGGAGTTGGCTTTGCTGATTTCCCTGAGTTGGGCTGCTGTTTTCTTTGCATAACAAATCCTCCTTTAGCTACTGGTATTTTACCATGTGGGAGAGAGCATTTCAATGTCTAGCCATCTAGTTATAAATGTATATACAATTTGTTCCAGTAATTCTGTATAGTGTTTTCCAATGTGTTTTTGTGCGATTTTGTAACTATTGTAACTATTTTGTAATATGAAAAAACGCCTCGCTTAAAAAGTGAGGCGCATTTTCCATTTCGGGGTTTCGTTATGAGAATATGTTATTTCTTCAGGGAGACGCCACCAGCAACAGCCAGGGCTAGAACGCCAGCCACTACAGCGATGTTCAGCATGCTGCTAGCACCGGTGCTGGGGTTGTCGTTGGAGGTACCGGAATCCTGGGAAGGAGCATCGGTATCAGAAGGAGCTTCCTCAGCAGGCAGGTCGATGTTCAGCTTCACATCAGAGATCACGTAGTTGTCCAGGGTTTTGGTCTGAATCTCTACTGCATCCTGATCGGTATTGTACTCGTAGCTTACAGGAACCAGTGTATTGTCCACAATCTTGTAAACATAGGAGTTTTTCTCTGCAGGGATAGACAGGGTACCTACAGAGGAGAAGTTGTCCAAACTACCATCAAAGTTGTAGAAGGACAGGTCGGCTTGGTCACCATATTTCTTAGAAATTTCGGCATTGCCATCTTGGTTCAGGTGCAGGTAAAATTTCTGATTGCTGAATACGCGAACTTTGTTAAATACGATGCTGTTGCCAAAATCAAAGCTAACTCTGCCAGTAAAGTTTTTGTCTACTTCAAATACGCTGGCATCTACAACATCATAAACACCATCATCGGTATCAATTTTGTCGTTGTTGTTGATGTTTTCAACCTTGCCATAGAAGGATACAACATCATTTTGGTCTGCTTTGTTGGAATAAGCAAGTGCAGCAGTGAATTCCAAATCAGCGGCTTTGGTGCTTACAAAGGGGCTCTTTACTTCAACCTTCATGTAAACAGCACCGTTTACCACTTCAAATTCAGCTTTTTCCAAAAGAGTGGAACCTTTGCGTACTTTTAGGGAAGGGGTAATTTTGTCTTTGCTTAAAATGGATTTTTGAGTTACAGGGCCATTGTCATCAAGAACAGGTATGTAGATAACGTCTTTGGGATTCAGGGTCTCTACATCGCTGAGGAGAGTGCCTTTGGTAGCGTTGTTGATTCTTGCGGAATTGCCCAGAGAGTAAGCTTTTCCTTCAGGACCAACAGCTGCAAAAGCCATAGTTGTCATTCCAAGTGCCAAAACAACTGTCAATAGAATAGATACGATTTTTTTCATTGGTAACCTCCAATGGTTATTTCGCCCTGTCTTGTTTGTCTTGTCATCGGGCGTATCGGTATAATAACACAGGAGGCTATAAGAATGCAACAATAATTGTTATATTTTCACGTATGATAATATATATATATATATGTATATATATTTATAAGATTATCTCTTAGGAAGAAAAGTATTTGTATTACGTGTTTATGCATATATTTTTAT
>CAYNCW010000113.1:0-8235 GCA_964395635.1 uncultured Oscillospiraceae bacterium | reverse complement strand
TGACCTCATGTGGCAGCTCTTCCAGCAATGGATGCTCACCCAGCAAGCTCTCGTTCCCCCCCACACTTCGGCAGCCATGCCATCGGCACCTCAGGGACCAATTACTCTTGGGAGGCTCCCCGCCCCGCCACAGATACCACCACTGCCAATTTCTTAATGCTGCTAATGGGAACAGTTTCTCTTCTCGCAGTACTTTCCGGTGCCGTATTGGGTATTATGATCGCTAAAATGATCGCGGCACCGGCAAATAAACTGGTGGCAGCAGCCAATCGAATCTCAGAAGGGGATATTGATATCCAGGTGGAGGTGGAATCCCAGGACGAAATTGGCGAATTGGCAACTGCTTTCCAACAGATGATTCGCGGTATACAGGAACAGGGCATTGTATTGGACAGCATTTCTCAAGGGGATTACACTCATAGCATTGCAACACGTTCAGATAAAGATGTGGTCAACCGCGCTATTACCCGCATCCTGGATAACAACAACTCCATGATGCAGGAGATCCGCACAGCTTCCGGCCAGGTCTCCACCGGTGCCCAACAAATCTCTCAGGCAGCACAAAACCTGGCTTCCGGTTCCAGCCAGCAGGCTGCCAGTGTGCAGGAGTTCTCAGCAACATTAACTGAGGTTATGGATCAAACCAACCACAATGCGGAAAATGCGCAAAAAGCTATGGAAGCTACCCAAGACGCAAAGGATTCTGTGGAAAAGACCAGCGATTTGATGGCCAGAATGTTGGAAGCAATGAACAGTATAGACGCAGGCTCAAAGGATATCACCAAGGTTATTAAGGTGATAGAAGACATTGCCTTCCAGACCAATATTCTGGCTCTGAATGCCGCAGTGGAAGCCGCCAGAGCAGGACAACACGGAAAAGGATTTGCAGTGGTTGCCGACGAGGTACGCAACCTGGCTTCTAAATCTGCCACAGCAGCTAGAGAGACCGCTTCGCTGATTGCCGACAGCTCTCAGCGGGTTTCCGAAGGAAACCACATTGTTGAGATGACCAACGCCTGTTTAAATGATCTATCCCGTGGAACCATGAAGGTGGTTGATTTAATAGGCGGTATTGCTAACTCCTCTCTGGAACAGTCCAAAGCTATTACAGAGATGAACCAGGGACTGGATCAAATCTCCCAGGTTGTCCAAGCAAATTCCGCCACTGCCGAGGAGTCTGCAGCTTCCGCCCAGGAAATGTCCGCACAAGCCACAGTGCTTAACGAAACGGTCAACCGGTTCAAACTCCGGGATGTAAGTGCCTTTGGCGATTCAACCAGCTTCATTCCCAGCTCAGACGGATTCTCCCTAGGCTTCGACGATTCAGATAAATATTAACCATCATAAGCAGCCAAGGCATACCTGTATGCCTTGGCTGCATTTTTTATATGCCCAGTGATTTATACAAAAGAAACCATTGCTCTCACAGCAGCATAGGCGGCTGCCCTAACTGCACCCGCCACCCTTATATGGTATGAAAACACTTTATACTTAAGGCATCTTTTGTAGTTTGCCGTTATACCAATAGCTGAATCCTAAAGTGCAGAGCTTTACAACATTTCTGTAACAACCCTGCACCTCAGGCAATACAAAAAACGTTAAGGGCATAAAAGCAGGACGTTTTTTGTATTGTACAGCCGACAGTATATAGGGTTTCCACCCAAAGTATAAGAAGGAGGAAAACTCTGGATGCGTAGTAGCTTCGCAGCGGTTTATCTGCATTGGCTATACAGCTCTTCACAGCTCAGCCAACGAGGTCTTGCAAAACTGGGCCAAAAGGGATCCCGGGCTGCTGCAGGGAATTCTCTGCATCCACAATAAGCATCACAACAGGTTTCCATTTCCACTGAACAAGCTGGCCCTGCGTAGAGTTCTTCCCCTGTTGTACGCCTGGTGCATTCCCTGGCTTGGGCAGGGACAAACCCCTCCTGCTGTGGGGCTACACCCCGCATTTGTTTATTGGTATACTCCCTGGTTTGGGGCGAAACAAGCCCCTCCTGCCGCGCAGCCGCTAAGCCCCGCCTTTGCCGGCTGGCTTGATTACAGGTGCGGTTGCTTCTTCTTCCCCCACAGCAAAAGGGACACCCCATTCGATTTCCAAAGCATGCCATATACTATCACTCCAAATCATTTAGATGCCCACCGGCAATTCTTTTACTACCGTGACCTAAAGGTTACTTAGCGCTTATCGCAGAAAAATTACAAAGTTCCATATGGATTGAATATTATCAGTTTATGCGAATCTGGCCGATTTGCTACATCTTTTACACCAATTACCAAGAAAATAAGGATGTAAAAACAATTTGCGACAAAAATACAACCCTTGCCACTTCTATAATAAACAATAGAAAAACAAGCCGGACTGGGTGTTTTTCTGCTATACGCTTTTAACCTCCACAGGTGTAGACAGAGTTTTCAATTCCCGCGGTAAGCCATGTGATACAGCCGTTACAGACTGCATATGGAACTGAAAACAGCATCTGGGAACGGATGTGATAGATGGGTTATGGAAACAACAGTATATGTTGACGTACTGCTGGTGCTCAATTACATAGTCAGCCTTCTCATCATTTTGTGCACAGCAAAAATTGCAGGCATATTGCCCCAAAGACGTAAAATAGTCGCGGCTGCATTGGTAGGTTCGCTTTGCTCGCTGACTATTTTTTTACCGTTTATGGGCTTCTTCTACAGCATAGGCTCAAAGCTGCTGGTGTCTGCTGTTATGGTGCGTATTGCCCTTCCTTGGTCTGGATCCCGATCATTTTTGGGCAACTGGTTTGTGTTCTTTGCTGTTAATTTCTTTTTTGCCGGTGTTATGCTGGCCATTTGGATGATGTTTGCCCCCCGGGGGATGGTTTATTACAATGGGGTTGTGTATTTTCATGTATCTTCCCTATCCCTTGTAATAACCACCGTTGCCGCCTATTTGCTGCTGAGTTTGTGGGGCTATATCTCCAAAAGCAGCCGCCTGCAAGAGCAGTTCTGTAAGGTAGAGCTTTACAAAAACAACCATATGTGTGGCCTAACCGGGCTAATGGATACCGGCAACACCCTCACCGAACCCTTTAGCGGTGCTCCGGTGATGGTTTGCTCTTTGCTGGATATACAGGAGCTATTACCGGAAGCTGTGACGAAGGCCATCGCTGCAGGTGATTTGAGCCAGGATGTGTTGGCAACCCAGGGATTTGCTATGCGCCTTGTCCCCTATAGTGGTGTGGGGGGAAACGGTGTGCTCCCTGCCTTTGTTCCCGACAAACTAATTATCCACACCAAAAATCAATCCAGCAGAGTGCTTGGGGCATATGTAGGTGTGGCTAAAGAGAAGATAGGCGATGTACGATACAACGCAATTTTAAATCCAGAAATGACAGGGCAGCGACTACAAAGTAAACCCAAAGTGGTTGTGTAATTAGTACTCCAACCCAAAAGTAGATATTCAGCAAAATACATAGCGTTGGAGTAAGCTGGTCACTGCGTAGCAAGACAATAAACAAAACAAGTACAGCTGCAACTTTCCAATAAAGTGAACTGCATATATAAAACTACAATAGATGGTGGTGCAAAAAAATGATAATACTCTCCCCCAAACAATGGTTACAAAAACTGCGTATGTGGTATATTTTACGCTTTGCGCGAACCAAGGTTTATTACATAAACGGGCCGGACACCCTGCCCGCTCCGTTGAGTCGGGAAGAGGAGGAAACCATCTTTAGAAGGCTGGAGGAGGACGATGAAGAGGCCAAACAGGCTTTAATCGTCCATAACCTGCGGTTAGTGGTGTATATTGCACGAAAATTTGAATCCAGCGGCGTGGGTGTGGAGGATTTAATATCCATTGGAACCATCGGGCTGATTAAAGCGGTAAAAACCTTTTGTCCTGCCAAGGGGATTAAGCTGGCTACCTATGCCTCCCGCTGCATTGAAAACGAGATACTGATGTTTTTGCGCAAATGTCAGTCACAAAAAAACGAGGTTTCGATTGACGAACCCTTGAACATTGATTGGGACGGATCTGTGCTGCTTCTTTGGGTTAGTCTTGGATCTGATGTAGTCTGTATCAACCGGCCATTTGAACATGGCATTGATAAAAATATACGGCTGGAATCAGTGGGCAAGCTTGGAGATAGGGAGCGGCGGATCATGCAGCTGCGATTTGGGCTGTTGGACGGGGAGGAACGAACCCAAAAAGAAGTGGCAGATATCATCGGCATCTCCCAATCCTATATATCCCGGCTGGAAAAACGTATTGTTAAACGCCTTAAAAAAGAACTGGAAAGAATATCCTAACGAAGCTATGCGCTTTTATACTGTTCCCCTAAATTTCCCAACCATATAGCTGCATTAGTCCTCTCAACTCAGACAATACTTTTATGGAAAAAGTATTGGCAATTGGGAGGGCTTGTGTTGATTAATAAGGTTGAGATCTGTGGGGTAAACACATCCAAGCTCAAGGTTCTAAAAGAAAGCGAAAAGATGGATCTCCTACGACGAATTAAGCAGGGAGATCAAGATGCCCGATCACAGCTTGTCAACGGCAACCTTCGCCTGGTGTTAAGCGTGGTTCAAAAGTTTACCAATCGCGGCGAAAACCTGGATGATCTGTTTCAGGTAGGCTGCATTGGTCTAATTAAATCTATCGATAACTTTGATATTACCCAGAATGTGCGCTTTTCCACCTATGCTGTTCCGATGATTATCGGTGAGATTCGCAGATATCTGCGGGACAACAATTCCATTCGGGTAAGCCGATCTCTGCGAGACACTGCATATAAGGCCATGCAGGTGAAAGAACGCCTAACCGGAGAAACCGGTAAAGAGCCCACCATAGACCAGATTGCCAAGGAAATGGAAGTGCGTAAAGAGGACGTAGTTCTGGCATTGGAAGCCATTGTAGAACCTGTTTCACTCTACGAACCTGCCTATTCCGACGGCGGCGACACCATCTTTGTTATGGATCAGGTGGGTGACCGCCAAAGCGATAAAGATTGGTTGGATGAAATATCCTTGAAGGAAGCAATCGAAAACCTGGGGGATCGCGAGAAAAAGATCCTCTCTCTGCGTTTTTTTGTAGGCAAAACACAGATGGAGGTAGCACAAGAAATTGGTATCAGCCAAGCACAGGTCTCTCGATTGGAAAAAAGTGCATTAACCCGGATAAAAAAGCAAATTTAAAAAAAATCGCCCTTTCTGTACCGTAATCGGTATAGAAAGGGCTTGTTTTTTCCCCTTTTAGCCACTGTGGCAAGCCGGACAGCCCGGCTTTATAAAAAGCCTTATTGTTATGCTGTTTTTTCTACTAAAATCCCTATGGATACAGCTTGTATTTACCCCTGTTTCTATGCACATCCATAAGCAAATCCCATATTATAATAAGGAGATAGCCTTTGTTGCATGAGTAATGGTGCGCATAGGTCTCCTACTTAATACACCGATAAATCATGGGCAAAGGCCGATGCAGTGCTTACCTGCTAAACAAAACAACAACACTATTTATACCGAATAAAGGAGAACGAGATGGCTTACACAAACTATCCCAACAGTTTTAATACTCCCACAAATACTATTCTAAACAATCAACCCACAACCTTTCCCAGCACGAACACCGGTTGTCCTGGTCAGCAGTATCCCACAGTCCCTAATCCATCCCAACCCCCATCCGTATTTCCCGGCACCGAACCGGAGTATCCGGTAATCCTTCCGGAACGGCCACCTGAAAGCATCACACAACCTATCTACATACCTGGTTTTCTGCGGTCACTTATTGGAGCTTTGGTACGTGTTGAATTTCTAATTGGCAACGCAACCACCGAACGAGTAGGCTACATAAAAGAGGTTGGTGCGGATTATCTGTTGTTAGATGCTATGGATTTTACCAGCTCGATTATGTGTGATCTGGTTTCAGTCAAATTTGTAACCATCCTCAGAGGTCGTGCAGGGCAACAGGTGGCTACAACCTATCCTGAATTTTAAGGGTATCACAATCCCGCACAAACACACAGCCCCCCTGAAGCTATGCCTCAGGGGGGCTGTTGCTATTTAACCAGCAACTATTTGAACAAATTCCAGGGCTTCCTCTCTGGTTAGACCCTGTGGATAGGGCGCGGTGTTTAAAAAGTTATTACTGCCCATTCCACGATCCACCAAATCCTCTATTACCTCTTGGCTGAGGGTTATTTCTGGGAAATCCACCAGCTCATCCACTAACCCACACAGCTGTTCAAGAGTTGTATTGGTCCCTATAAACATGGCCTGGGCTTTTTCTGGCATTAGCTTTGCGGCCCTGCGCACAAATTGGGGCAAAAACACTGCACAGGCTGTGCCGTGGGGTACATCGTGCTCTTCTGTAAAAAGATAGCCCAATCTGTGGCAATAGCAGGTTCCACAGCGTGCCAAGGTATAGCCAGCCACAATAGAGGCATAAAAGAGTTTTTCTCGCACATCATGGGGGACTTCCTGGTCTTCCCCCATCTTGGAGAGATGGGTTAATGCGGGAACAAGCATACGCATAGCTTCCAGCGCCTGAAAGTCGGACATATCGTTGGCACGATTGTTGTAATACCCTTCCAGTATATGCGCCAGTGCATCCAGTGCGGTACTAATGGTAAACTTCAGTGGCAGGGAGTAGGTATACTTGGGATCTGCAAAGGTAATTTGGGGAAAGCACAGGGGGCTGCCAAAGGACTGCTTTTTGCCATTGGGCATGGTCATCACCGAAAAGGGGCCCACTTCACTGCCGGTGCCTGCAGTTGTGCCAATGGCCACAATAGGCAGGATAGGCGCTTTCCATTCATTTTTGTAGATATCCAAAATAGGCATGGGATTGGTTGCATATACCGCAACAGCCTTTGCCGCATCCAAAGGAGAGCCACCGCCAATACCCACAACAAATTCTGCGCCAAACTCTCGGGCTCTTTCACCATCCCTGTGTGCTGTCTCCAGCAATGGATTGGGCTCTACCTCGTCGGTCAGCAGATAGGCTATACCCACCGTATCCAATGCCTGTTGCAAATCTGCCAAAGCGCCGCTGCGCACTGCGGAGGTTTTTCCGGTGACAATGATGCAGCGTTTTCCCAGCGATGCCAGCGCCTGGGCGTTGTTTAGCACACAATCCTTACCTGTAATTAGCTTTACCGGATTATAAAAATCATAATTCATAGCAGCAACCCCATTTCTTCCCGATTTTCAACCTTATCATGCATAGAAAAACGCCGCGTTACCAAGGATTGGCTGCGCGGCGCTGATACCATATTTATTCGCTGACGTAAGGCAGCAACGCGATATGACGGGCACGTTTGATGGCTTGGGTCAGCTGACGCTGATGCCGAGCACAGGTGCCGGTAACTCTTCTTGGAACAATCTTTGCCCGTTCGCTAAGGTACTTGCGCAGACGGGGAATGTCCTTATAGTCAATATCGTAAATCTTGTCCACACAGAAGGAGCAGACTTTCTTTCTACCTTTTCTGCCGCCGCCTCTGGGGCCTCTATTTTCTCTTTCAGGTCTTTCCATGGTTTTTCTTTCCCTCCTTCAAGATTAGAATGGCAGGTCGCCGTCATCGTCGATTTCGGCAAAATCATCAACACTGCCGCTGGAATACGCGGGAGCAGGCATATAGGCACCACCAGTAGGTGCTGGCGGTGCATCGGCATCGTCAGGCAAATAGGCGCCGGACCCGCTCTGAGAAGCATTTTTGCTTTCCACAAAGCGGCAGTTGTCCGCCACAATTTCAAATACCCTGCGCTTTTGGTCATTTTTATCGGTGTAATCCCGAACTTGGATAGAACCTTCCACCAATATCAGCTTGCCTTTGGAAAAATAACGGCTTACAAATTCCGCTGTGTTACGCCATGCGACAATATCGATAAAATCGGTTTGCCGTTCTCCTGCTTTAGAAGAAAAAGGCCTATCCACTGCTATGCGGAAAGAAGTTACCGCAAGACCATTTGCTGTTTGGCGAAGTTCCGGATCCGCAACCAACCTGCCGATGAGTATGGCTTTGTTAAACATTACCGCACCACCTTACGCCGCTTCTTTGCGGACAATCAACGAGCGCAGCACACCATCGGTAATCTTAAAGATCCGATCCAGCTCCGCGGGGAAATCAGGGTTGCTGGTTAACTCAACATAGAGATAATAGCCTTCCAGCTCATCGTTAATAGGATAAGCCAGTCTGCGTTTACCCCACCACCTTACGCCGCTTCTTTGCGGACAATCAACGAGCGCAGCACACCATCGGT
>CAYNCW010000112.1:0-8317 GCA_964395635.1 uncultured Oscillospiraceae bacterium | reverse complement strand
CTCAAAACCGGAGATATCAGTGTCCGACCTGCCTACCATTATCCTGCAAAATGCTCCCAAATGTCCCCTAAATCATAACGGCAGCCTTGCAGATCAGCTTGAAATCTATGAGCAGGATTTGATTCAGAAAATGTACGAAAGATTTCACTCCTCCCGCAGAATGGCAACTGCATTAAATATCAGCCAGTCCAAAGCCAACAGGTTAATACAAAAATATTGCAATGCAGATTCAATATAAAAGCATCTGTTTATATTGGAGGATATCCCATAGCAGTCTTTCATTATCCAGTATTTCGTCCATACTATTAAACTATTTTAATTTAAAGACACATCTATGTTACAATTTGGTAGTATACTATAGACAATCATTTAAAACATCAAGGAGGCTTAATGCAATGAAAATGAGGAAATCCATTCTCTTATTTGGCGCTACCATCGCCGCGGTTGCCGCGATTTCGGCAACCGCATTTGCAGCATCTGCCTACAAAACACCTGCCGAAGTGGCTGCGGCTGTAACTGGTCGCACAGTGGAAAGTGTCATGGCGGAAAGAGTCGACAACAACAAAACCTATGGTACTATTGCCAATGATGCAGGAAAGCTGGAAGAGTTTAAAGCAGAACTGCTGCAAATGAAAAAGGATATCCTGGACAACCGAGTTTCCACCGGTAGTATTACCCGCGAGCAAGCCGATGATATTGTAAAAGCACTAGAAGATGCACAGGCTATTTGTGATGGAACTGGTTCTGGAAACTGTACCTTAGGTTCTGGCGTTGGCTCCAACGGTACCGGCCTAGGTCAAGGATGCGGTTATGGCGCTGGTGGTGGCCGAGGCGTTGGCGGCATGGGATTAAGGGATGGTTCCTGTTTTCGCTAAAAAGATATAGACTAGGCAATCATAACAAACTGGAGGAACAGGTAAAGCTGTTCCTCCAGTTTTTCTTAGGAGGACAAATTGGCTTAGGGGTTTACAATTTGGTGAATATGCAATTTCCACTGGATATTCTACCATAATTGTGTTAGAATGTGAGGGCATACCCGATTGTAAAGGAGGCTTTTGAATGCGTTTATTGACACGCTCAGATTTTGACGGTCTTGCTTGCGGAGCACTACTGAAAGAGCTTGGTATTATTGATACTTGGAAGTTTGTTCATCCGAAGGATATCCAGGATGGCTTGGTGGAGGTTA
This sequence comes from uncultured Oscillospiraceae bacterium, assembly GCA_964395635.1. GTDB lineage: Bacteria > Bacillota > Clostridia > Oscillospirales > Ruminococcaceae > WRAV01. The sequence continues at coordinate 7,131 of CAYNCW010000112.1, read as the reverse complement.
CAGATAATGATGTGCTTGCCAACATCCCATATGTAAAAGGATGCAAACTATGGTTTGATCATCACTCCAGCGAAAGCGAACGTCTTGGTCAAAACTTGAATTTTGAGGGAGAAAGCCGACTGGAAGACAGTGCTGCCCGAGTGATTTATGAATATTATGGCGGTAAAGAAAAATTACCGCATTTTGAAGAGATGGTGAAGGCGGTAGACAAAGTGGATTCCGCCAAGCTAATCCCAGAGGAGATTCTGCGCCCATCTGGTTGGGTATTGCTGGGCTTTATTATGGACCCGCGCACCGGTTTAGGGCGGTTTCGGGAATTTCGCATCAGCAACTATGAGTTGATGGAGAATTTAATGGATGCCTGCCGTGTGGATACCATTGATAAGATATTAGAAAACCCGGATGTGAAAGAGCGGGTTGAGCTTTATTTTGAACAGGACACGCTATTCCGTAAAATGATAGCACAGCACACACAGGTGGATGGCAATGTTATTATTACTGACCTCCGTGGAGTTGAAACCATCTATACCGGTAACCGCTTTTTAATCTACAGCTTGTATCCCAAACAGAACATTTCCATATGGATTGTTGATGGCCGAGAAAAACAAAACTGCCCCATCGCAGTGGGACACAGTGTAATCAATCGCAGTTCCAATACCGACGTTGGCAAGCTTATGCTGAAATACGGTGGAGGTGGGCATCGCCAGGTTGGCACCTGCCAGGTACCGTATACTCAAGCAGATCAGGTGATTGCTGAACTGGTAACACAAATTAAAGCGGACGGCTAAAAACAAAAGCTGTTGTACCTCTCCTGGTGGAGTTTGGTACAACAGCTTTTTTCTATCGACATTATTGTAGCAAGCCCAGCATAATGTCCTTTAATATAGTGGGGTTACCCTGCCCCTTTGAGCGCTTCATACATTGGCCAACCAAAAAACCAAGTACATTGGTTTTTCCCGCTTTGTACTGATCCACTGCTGTAGCGTTTTCTGCCAGTACTTCTCTTGCGATAGCTTCCAGTGCACTGGTATCACTAATCTGGGCAAGGCCTTTTTCCTTAACCACATCTTCCGGCAGCTTATCCGAGAAGATAATCTCTTCCAGTACTGTTTTGCCTGCAGTGTTGGAGATGGTTCCGTTTTCAATCAAGGTGACCATTTGCCACAACTTTTTAGGGGTAATGTGTGCATCCGCCAATGTTTTATAAGTTTCATTCAGAATCCGGGAAACATCTCCCAAAATCCAGTTGGAAAGGCTTTTGTTTATGCCGCCCCCCATCTTTACACATTCCTCAAAAAAGTCAGCCTTATCCGGGTTTTCCACCAGCAGGTTGGCGTCGAACATAGGCAGCCCATATTCCTCCATAAACCGTAAGGTTTTATGATGGGGCAGTTCCGGCAGAGATGCTTTCAGAGCATCAATGCGCTCTTGCTCCACCACCAGTGCACGAAGATCCGGCTCCGGAAAATAACAATAATCCTGGGCATCTTCTTTGCTGCGCATTAGAAAGTTTTCGCCCTTGATATCATCCCAACGGCGAGTCTCCTGTTTTACAGTTCCCCCGCTTTCCATAACGGCTATCTGGCGTGCAGCCTCAAATTCGATAGCGCGAACGGCACCGCTGAAGGTGCTAACGTTTTTCATCTCTACCCGTGTGTTGAGGGTGGTTTGCCCTTCTTCCCGAACCGATACGTTTACATCACAGCGGATAGAGCCTTCCTGCATCTTGCCGTCAGATACACCGATGGCCACTAAAGTAGCTTTCAGGGTGTCCAGAAATATCTTGGCATCCTGGGCACTGCGGAGATCCGGTTCAGTTACAATCTCTATAAGGGGTACGCCGCAACGGTTAAAGTCGATAAGGGTGCCGTCAAAGGCATCATCGTGGAGCAACTTACCGGTATCTTCTTCGATGTGGATTCGATGTATGCCGATACGCTTGGTGGCTCCTGATTCATCCACCAAAATCTCCAGATACCCATTTCTGCACAGCGGAATATCGTTTTGTGTGGTTTGATAACCCTTGGGCAGATCTGGGTAGAAATAATTTTTGCGGTCGTGTTTGCTTACCCGGCTTATGGTGCAGTTCATAGCGTGCCCCGCTTTGATGGCACAGTCCACCACCGCCTCGTTCACAACAGGCAAAGTTCCCGGCAACCCCAGGCAGGTGGGGCAACAGTTTGTGTTAACCTCTGATCCAAAGGCATTTTTGCAGGAGCAGAAGATTTTTGTATTGGTGCACAGTTCGGCATGAACTTCAAGCCCGATAATGGTTTCGTAACGCATAGTTTCTTCTCCTCCCTTACAGAATCGCCGGAACAGGCCATGGCCCGCCGGTTACGGTTTCATATTGATAGGCCATCTGCATCAACAGTTGTTCCGAAAACTTAGCGCCGATAAGCTGCATACCTACAGGCATACCGCCTTCCCCTTTGCCACATGGCACCGATATTGCAGGCAGCCCCGCAATGTTTACTGTAACTGTGCATATGTCCGCAGAATAGGATTTAATGGGATCTGTGGCAGTGTCGCCCAACTTGCCGGCTACCGATGGAGCAGTTGGGGTTATTAGGCAATCGCAGTCGGCAAACACCTGGGTAAATTCCGCTGTCACCTGCTGCTGCAGCAGTTTGGCTCGTTTGTAGTAAGCATCATAGTATCCCGAACTCAGTACATAGGTGCCCAGCATAATCCGGCGCTTAACCTCGTCACCAAAGCCTTCGCTCCGGGTCTTCTCATACATTTCAGTGAGATCTGCGTACTCAGCAGTGCGGTACCCGTACCGCACCCCGTCAAACCGCGCCAGATTGGAGGATGCCTCCGCACAGGCTATGATGTAATAGGCAGCCAGTGCATGGGGGGTGGAGGGCAGCGAAACCTCTTTGAGGATTGCACCCTGCTTTTCCAAGGTTTTTGCGGCTTCCATAACTGTTGCAGCTACAGCAGCATCCACACCGCCACCAAAATATTCTTTGGGGATGCCAATTATCTTTCCAGCAACCTCTGTATGCAGATTCTGTGCAAAATCCGGGTACTGGTGGCTAACGGTTGTGGCGTCCATTTTGTCCTCGCCACAAAGGGTGCTGTAGAGCAGGGCAACATCCTCCACACTGCGGCCCATGGGCCCAATCTGCTCCAGAGAGGAAGCAAATGCCACCGCGCCGTAACGGGAAACGGTGCCGTAGGTGGGCTTTAGTCCGACAATACCACAATAGGATGCCGGAAGGCGAATAGAACCGCCGGTATCCGAACCCAGCGCAACCACACACTCCCCAGCTGCAACAGCTGCACTGGAACCGCCGGAGCTGCCCCCGGGAACCCGGCTGAGGTCATGGGGATTAGCGGTGGGATAAACGCTGGAGTTTTCACAGGTGGAGCCCATAGCAAACTCATCCAAGTTCAGCTTACCAGTTATAACTGCTCCGGCAGCTTCCAGCTTATTTACCACCGTTGCGCTGTAGGGTGGAAGATACTCTGCTAAAATTCTAGAAGCGCAGGTGGTTTTAACCCCTTTGGTGCAGATGTTGTCCTTTACTCCAACCGGTATCCCGGCCAAGGGAGCTAAGGTTTCCCCTGCTGCACGACGCTTATCAATTATCGCCGCCTGTTCCAAAGCGCTGTCCTGTAGCACTGTGATATATGCTTTTACCTTATCTTCTACAGCAGTGATTCTATCCAGTACCGATTTGGTTACCTCAGTGCTGGAGCATTGTTTTTCTGCCATCATGGAGCGCAAACTGGCCGCTGAATACTCATACAATTCCATCGGTCTCTTCCCCCTACTGTACAGTTTTGGGCACAACAAAACAGCCCGCATTCTTTTTTGGTGCTGCTGCCAAAAGCTCGTCCCGCTTCAGAGACTGGCCCACTACATCGGGGCGCAGCTTCATGGCATCCTTCTCGTCCGGGGCTGCCAGAGCGCTATCCAGCGGAGGAAGATGCTCCACCATCTCTACCATAGCCTCCATCTGCTGTTCAAACATAGGAATTCTATCCTCCTCCAGCCGCAGCTTGGAGAGCTTGGCAATATGCCGCACATCTATTTTCATCCCTTATCTCCTTCCAATAATTCCAATAGCTCCTGTTCGGAGAGTATCGTAAGCCCTAGTTCTTGGGCTTTTGTTAACTTACTGCCTGCATCCTCGCCAGCCACTACATAGCTGGTTTTTTTAGACACACTGGAGGCGGTCTTACCCCCTGTATCCTCAATTCGTTTCTTTGCATCATTGCGGGAAAGAGTGGGTAATGTGCCGGTGAGCACGAAGGTGAGCCCCTGTAGCTTGTCCCCTGTGGGTTTAGAATGGCATACCATGTTTACACCAGCCTCCCGCAGCTGCTGGATGAGATGTCGGTTCCCTTGCGTGTTTAAAAAAGCAAATACCGCCTGGGCCATCACCCCGCCAAAGCCGTCGATGGCTTCGATATCTTCAGCAGATGCCTTTAAGAGTGTATCCATATCCCCAAATCTTTGGGCAAGCAGTTGTGCTGCTCGTTGGCCAATTCCCCGAATACCCAGTGCAAACAGCAGATTACCCAAGTCCCGTTGTTTGGAGGCATCAATCGCCGCAATTAGGTTGGCGGCGCTTTTTTCCCCCATTCGCTCCAAGGATTGTATCTGCTCCGCTTCCAGCGTGTACAGATCCGCAGGAGACAGCACCAAGGAATTGTCCACCAGATTTTCTATGATAGCGGGACCAAGTCCCTCAATATCCATTGCATCCCGGGTGGCGAAGTGGATGAGATTTCGCAGCAACTGTGCAGGGCACTCCAGGTTGGGACAGCGAAGAGCCGCTTCTCCCCCTGGCCGCACAACACCGGCACCACAGGAAGGGCAGCTATCCGGCATTTGGTACACAGGTCTGCCAAGGTTGTGGGACTGCACTGCAACCACCTCGGGAATGATATCCCCGGCTTTGCGTACAATGACGATATCCCCAATAGAGATGCCTTTTTCATCTATAAAGTCCTGGTTGTGCAGCACCGCACGGGTTACCGTGGTGCCCGCCAGAGTAATGGGCTCAAATAGTGCGGTGGGCGTTAACACTCCTGTTCGCCCCACCTGAACACGAATGTCCAGCAGTTTGGTTGCCTTTTCTTCTGGGGGATATTTATAGGCAACTGCCCACCGGGGGAACTTGCTGGTGCTGCCCAACACTTCCCGTTGGGCAAAGCTGTCAACTTTTATCACCGCGCCGTCTATATCAAAGGATAGCTTTCCCCGGTTATTGCCAATTCGCCCCACCTCTCCTACAATATCTTCTATGTTGTCAAAGGCGGTATAGCCAGGGGATACGGGGAATCCCAGTTGGGCAAGGTACTCCAATGATTGTTTGTGCCCGCTAATGTCCTCCCCTTCTATCTGTTGTATATTGAATACATAGATATCCAACCCCCGTTGGGCGGTGATTTTGGAGTCCTTCTGCCGAAGGCTTCCCGCTGCTGCATTGCGGGGATTTTTAAATGGGGTTTCCCCCCGCACCTCCTGGGCTGCAACCAGCTTTTCAAAGGAGCTCCGGGACATGTACACTTCCCCTCGCACCTCTAAAAAGGGAACAGGTTTGCGCAAACGCAAAGGGATAGAACGCACAGTGCGCAGATTTTCGGTGACATCCTCCCCCACCATGCCGTCTCCCCGGGTAGAACCTCGAATAAAATTGCCGTTTTGGTACTCCAAAGCCACCGATAAGCCATCAATCTTTGGTTCCACCACATATATCGGATTCTCTACCTTTTCCCGAACCCGGGTGTCAAAGGCGCGCAGATCCTCTAAACTGAACACATCCTGCAGTGAGCCCATCTGTACCGTATGTTGCACCGGCGCAAAGGTATTAAGCGCCTTCCCCCCTACTCGAACGGTGGGGGAGTTTGGATCTGCCAGATGGGGATACTGCTCCTCCAAATCCATCAGTTCATGAAGAAGCTTATCGTATGCAGAGTCATCAATTTCCGGCCTGTCCAGCACATAGTACAGATAGCTGTGATGCTCCAGAATATCCCGAAGCTCTTTCACACGCTGCTCCGCCTTTTTGTCCATAGTTTCACATTCCTTTATTTATCGCCAAAGTAAAAAATATTTTGCTCTATAGGTATTCCAACGGCCACTGCCACCAGTAAGCGCCCTATTTGGGGCTACCCAGTCCACGGCAATAGGATGATTATATCATATTATTGGCATTCTGCACAGGGTTTACCAGGGAAAAATGACAGAAATTCACCCATCCCTTCCGAAACTTGTCATAAAGGGATGGGTGAACGAAACAGTTTATTGCTTTCCAGCTCGGTAGTCGTTGAGTTTGGATATTAATGGAGCTGTATCCCCATCAATTTGGGTAAAGGAGTCGGGAATGCCGCCCACAATCACTGTATCAGCGATGCAGAAGTTGGTGGTACTGTCTGTACTGATGGTGTATCCGGGAATAATGGCCACCATATTGATCTGTACACCCAACATAACCTGGTGCAGGGTTTGGTTAATTCCCGCCGAAGAAAAACGGTTGTACACCTCGGTTTGCACAAACCCCACCGGCAATATTTTAATTTCCACCTGGGGTCCTCTACCAGATAGCCACTCGTTGCCCAAAAGGGTACCCAACGGCACAAAAATCGAGCGTTGGCCAGTGGATTCCAAGTCCTGTACTATGGATCTGGCGATGCGGGATTTTAGCCGATTGATGGTGAGCATATCCGACTGTATAGAGGTAACCGTACCATCGTCTTTTTGGGTGATTTTAACAATGTCGTCATAGACAATATCCATGTTTTCCAGTTCTCCCATCAGCGCATTGTTGATGGATTTAGAGGCGTGCACCTTAACCTGATATGAGGCCATATTCTCGATTACTGGACGTAGACGAGTATCCATAAACAAAAACAGAGCCACCACTATGGCAATTACCAACAGCAGCCGTGGAAATTTGCGAGGGGTTTTGCCGGTGTTTACAGCGTGGGAACGTCTTTTACGCCTACGCTTTTTCAAACCCTGTACCTCCCCATATATGTAAAAATTTTGTGTTCTATATTTACTATATTCAAATCTTGGGTAAAAAGTGTAAAAATAGTAGTATTATACTAATATTTCTGTAGATATACTGGTTGGACATTTGTCGTTTTTCCCCAATAGTACATAAACTG
>CAYNCW010000111.1:0-8364 GCA_964395635.1 uncultured Oscillospiraceae bacterium | reverse complement strand
ATTGGGAGTATTCTAATTCAAATTTTTCAACCTATCTTAATGATGGACGCGAGTTTGGAATATATTTGGATGTCAAAGAAACATACCAATTGTCAACAGGAGATTTGCTTCGAGATGCACAGATAATAAATAGTGAATTTGATTCGACTAATATAACTTACTCAAAAGAGAGTATCCAAAATAATTTAAAAATAATTTATTGTACTTATAATAGTGTAAAAACAGGAGGGGGAGACTCATATCTTATAAAGAGTGCCATAATCAAAATGCCTGACAATACAATTGCTGTAGCATTTGTTAAAGCAGATGAACATACTTATACACAAGTTGGCAATTTAGATAAAATAGCGGATAAAGTTTTCAAAACATTAAATTATGGCTATAAAAAACTTAATATAGAAAGCAGAGTTGTAGAGTGTGATTCTCTTCAATTGCATTCACCTCAAGGATATGTGTTTTCATACTCACATGGTCCTGATTTTACTGTGTATTCTTTTACAAAACTAGCTGTTTTAGGAGAAGATATGTCCTACATGGGAGTTTATTCAGGACATTTCGGAGGTGTAAATGATGAAGACACTCTTTACAAGCACAAAGATAAAATATGTAACGAAGAAATTTTATGGCACTATTCAAAACCAAACTCCCAAAATGAGCCCCCTTATTCATTTGTAGAAACTGACTTTTTGTATAAATATGGTCAAGGTGAAGATGATTACATCAATTACCATTATTTTATAAGGTATGCAAATGATACTGAACGGAAAGCTCTACAAGCTGTAGCTCGTTCAAGTGTACCTGCTCAAACTAATGATACTATTGTAAAGAATAACGATAATCCAAATGCTGGACGATAAAAATAAATATTCCTCTCACCTTCGGCGCATTTATACAATAGGGAGTATTTAGGTGAAGAAAACATTATGGAAGCAATTATTACTAACAGTTACAGCAATATTGATTTTGAGATATACTTATATTTCTATTACAAACGAACCATACCTAAATGGTGTTTTTATTTTTGCTACGTTAGAGCTTCTTATAGCTACTGGTATAGTTGCTGTAGTGTTTAATAAATGCAATACGTAATAAGTATTTTTCCAAAGCTATCAAACATAGGTTTGACAGCTTTGGATTTACTGGCAAGATTATTTATATAAAGGGAAGGCATATCATGAAAAGCAAACTCAAAACTGCGAAAATGAGTAGCATACTATCTTTGATTGCAGTATTCATGTCAGTGATCATCCTGATCTTTGCAGTATTAGTCAAACTGAATATAGGAGCGGCAACTGTTATGTTGTGTGGAGCAATTACTATTTTCACAATAAGTCTATTAAAGTATCGCAGACTGCAAAACAAAGATGATGGCCAAATAAAATGAACATCTTTGAAAGCTGTCATCCTGTATAAACCATGCACCCTATGCATACTCCCAGCGCTTTGGGGACGGTTATTTTTATGGGAGGTGTTTATTTTGATATTAACCTCTTTTATAGGAATTGACTTCTCTCGAGCAACTTTGTATTGAAAATACAGCAAATATACTAATGAAGCTACCGACCCGCAGCTCAAAAATCTGTTTACCCAACTAGGTCAAGCTGAGCAGCAGCACTTGAACACCCTTAATCAAATCTCTTCTGTACGGTACCGGCAGTAGGTGGTGGAAGCAACCAAACCCAATCTGGGAATGTTACAAGCTCCCCTAGTAAGCAAATAACCAGGACAAGCAAAAGGATAAGTACCTTTGCCAAGACATGCTTTCCACAGAAAAGCATGTTTCATCGCTTTATGATACCTGTATTTTTGAATTTAAGGATCTTGGCATACGCAACGTACTCAATCATATTCAAAAAGAGGAACAGGAACACGGCCAAAAAATCTACAGCTGCAAAACAACATGTATGAAATGCAACTGCATTAACCCAAAAGCAAGACGCCAAAGTAGCACTAATATTTCTATGAAAAAGAAGCCAATCCCGCAATCAAATGCGTAGGATTGGCTTCTTTTTCATAGTCTAACTTTGAATAACCGGTTTATTTCACCATTATGCAAGCTATCACACAGGGCTGATCGGTGCGATTTTCACACCAATGCGCCTCTCCTTTTGGAATCAGTGTGGCTTGTCCGGTGGATACCATACCTGTAAACTCGCCGCTTTCGGTATACAGTTCACCGGAAATGAAGTAGGAATACTCATCCAAAGTGTGGGTGCTGGTGCCAGTTTCGGGTACTCTCTGTCCGGGCAAAATATGAATCAGGCTGATGTCCGCCTGGCTAAATGCCCCCTCCAAATGAAAGATGTCTCGTTTTTCATACAGCGGTAATCCTGTTGGGACAATGCCGGTTACATCGATTAATTGCATGGGTAAATACTCCTTTAGTTTATGCGTCCTGTTTTTTTAGCTTGGGATCCAATATATCTCGCATACCGTCTCCCACAAAATTCGCCCCAATGGCCACGCTAAAAATAGCAAGCCCTGGGAAAGTGGAAATCCACCAATAATGAAATGTCTCCACACCATCGCTTACCATTGCGCCCCATTCGGGAATGGAAGGCTGCACCCCAAGACCTAAAAAGCTAAGCCCTGAAAACATCAGGATAGCATTGCCCAGGTCAAGGGTTGCCATAACGATCAGCGGGCCAATGCTGTTGGGCAGAATCTCCCGAAACAGAATCCGCATACGTCCCGCCCCCATAATCCGGCTGGCGGTGACATATTCATTGTTCTTTACTGATATGACGATGCTGCGGGTCAGGCGGGCATAGTTGGGCCACCAGATAATGGTCATGGCAAACACCGAATTTGCCACACTGGGCCCCATAGCAGCCGCAATGACCATAGCCAAAATCAGCGGCGGAAAGGACATAATCATTTCACTAAACCGCATCATCACATCATCCAGCACACCTCCGGCATACCCAGCCACCGCACCATACAGCATACCAATGGCAAAGGAAAAACACACTGTTACCAGTCCGGCAGTCATAGAGATACGGCTTGCGTACAGCACTCGGCTAAATACGTCCCGCCCCAGGCTATCGGTGCCGAACAGGTGGGCGCCAGAGGGTGGCTGAAACCGGTCTGCGGGAGTCTGGAGAAATGGATCCTGCACCGGCAATAGCGGCAACAGAAGGGCCAGCAATATCCATAAAAGACAGATAAGCATCCCCAATCGAAACATAAAATTTTTCTGTGTTAGTATTTTTTTAACCAGCTGCAAGGCCAAACGCTTCCTCTCTGTTGGTGTATGCAAGCGGTGCCTGTCGGTCTCATATGTAGCGCACCCGTGGATCAATAACGCCGTATAGAATATCGATTATCAAGTTGATCACCACATAGTTTGCAGCAATCAGCAGCGATACCCCACAAATCGCCGGAAAATCCAGCGACGTTGCAGAAAGATACGCATATTGCCCGATACCCGGCCAAGCAAATATCTTCTCCACAAACACCATACCGCCTAACAGGTTGCAAAAGCCCATACCTGCCACTGTAATCACCGGAATCAGTGCATTTCCCAAGGCGTGGCGGGCGATAACCCGGGTTTCGCTCATCCCCTTTGCGCGGGCAGTGCGAATGTAATCAGCCGACACAACCTCCAGCAGGTTGCTGCGGGTTTGCCTCGTAATCAGCCCCATGGTAAAAAAGCCCAACACCAGTGCAGGCAGCATCAGATGGGACAAAGCATCCCCCAGCAGCTGCATGTTGCCGCTCATCAAGCCATCCAGCACATACAATCCAGTTCCGCCGGTAGGGATGGGTGTACGAGATCCCAGTCGACCCGGACCAGGGAACCACCCCAGCTTGTAGAAAAATAAGTAGAGCATAAGCAGTGAAAACCAAAAGCTGGGAATGGACACACCGCTTACCGAAATGCCCCGAACAATTTGATCAATGGGTTTATCCCGAAACACAGCGGACAGTACGCCAAACGCTACCCCCACCACCATTGCTATTGTGATAGCAAAAACCGACAGTTCTACCGTGGCGGGGAAATACCGCATCAAATCGGCTGCCACCGGCTGCCCTGTGCGGATAGAGGTGCCCAAATCTCCCTTTAAAATATTGCCCAGATACATAAAGTACTGCTGAAACAAAGGCTTGTCCAGCCCCCATTTTTCCTTAAAGGCCGCCACAATTTCCGGGTCAGACATGGCGGTTTGGCTAAGGTTTGCAGATACAGGATCACTGGGTACCATATGAGAGATTAAAAAAACCATCAAGGATACGCCGATCAGCATCACCAACATGAGAGCGACTCTTCGTACCAGATAACGCAGCAACTAAGGACACATCCTTTTCTGAAAAGTTTTGTCCGCGCTTTGACACGGCGAAAATAGCTTTTCTCTCTGTCAAAGAGCGGACAAAAGGGGACGGGACCCTTTTCCCGCCCACTTTTGCCGATACCTATGGTCTATTCCACGGTGATGTTCTTAAGCTGAATTTTGGGAATATCGTTGTAATAAATCTCCGAAAGGTTGCTGCGCACAGCATAGGACTTGGGGTGCTGCAACAAAAATGCATAGGGGGAATTTTCTGCCATCAGCTTTTGTAGCTCCTGAGAATCCTGGGTGCGTGCGTCAATATCCGACTGGGTCTTGATTCTGGCGCCCAGCTCAGTCATTGCAGGGTTTGCATCTGCCGCCCAGTTGGCCCGTTGGCCCACCACTTCCCCTGGCAAGAATGCCAGCTGGTTGTTGATATCCAGGTAATCCGGGCTCCAGTGCATCACCAAAAATTGGCTTCTACCCTCGCGATATTCGTCGATAACAACACCGATCTCAGCAGAATTTACCTTTACTGTAATGCCAATTTGGGCAAGGTCACTTTGCACTTTCTGAGCGATTTTGGTCCACTGCATGCCCTCGGTATCAAAGTTGGCTGCTGTCAGAGCTATTTCAAAGCCATCCTTATACCCAGCCTTTTCCATCAATGCTTTGGCTTTGTCCAAATTGGTGTAGTTTGCTTCCCGCTCCAGTCCACCAGTAAAACCGCTGGGCACAAAGCTCATGGGCAGCAAAGTGCCTGATCCAGCCAGATCCTGCAGCTCGGTGTAGTTGATGGCATAGCGGATAGCCTGTTGTACATCTGGGTTGGCAACCGGTCCACCCACAGTCGGGTCGCTGTTCATCAGCAAAAAGGTGATAATGTTGGTTTGTCCTGTAACAACATTCACACCCTCTTTACCCGCAAGCTGCTGAATACTGTCGGAGGAAAGTGTGTAGGCAACGTCAATTTCGCCCTTTTCAATCATTTGCAGCTGGGTGTTGGGATCGGGAATTTCCTTAATAATAAAGCGGTCTACATTGCCGGTTTCGCCCCAGTAGTTGGGGTTTTTCTGCAGAACAACCTCCACGTTGGGCGTCCAGCTTACCAAGGTGTAAGGGCCGCTGCCAGCAGTATTCTTATCCAAATAGTCCCGGGCGGTGTCGGCAGTGGAAGCGTCAGCGGCATCAGTTCCGCCGTTTTGCTTCACAACCTCACTGTCCAAAATGCAATAAGCATTGGATGCAAGCTTGGTCAAAAAGGAAGCATCCGGCTCCTTTAAGGTAATCACTACAGTTTTGGCATCGGGTGCTGTAATGTCTGCAATGTTTTCCACATGGCTGTAGGTATTGGATTTCATATTGCGCACTCGGTTAATGGAAAACACAACATCAGCGCTGGTGAGCTTGTTACCGCTGGAGAAGGTTACATCCTCCCGCAGGGGAAAGGTGTATACTGTGTTTGTATCGTCCAGCGTCCACCCATCGGTTACCAGCGATGGCTGGGGCGCCTGGGTATCGTCCTTTTCAAAGCGGAACAGCATATCGTAGGTAGCATAGGAGATCATATTGCCGAATACCTCGTACATATGGCCGGGATCCAGGGTTTTCAGGTCGCTGGCAATACCAATGACCACCGTTTTTTCTCCACCGGTGGAGCCGCCGCCAGTGGAGCCCTGGACTTGGCCCTGGCTCTGACCAGAACAACCGGCAAGCACGCCCACTGCCAACACAGCAGTCATCAATAAGCAAAGCAATTTGTTTTTCATAGTAATCCTCCTCTTTGGTTTTATCAGTGTAAATGGCAACTCACAAAGTGCCCAGGCGCCACTTCTTGCAGAACAGGCTGCTCCTGTTTACAGCGCTCCATCGCCTTGGGGCAACGGACATGAAACGGGCAACCGCTGGGTGGGGAAAGTGGGCTGGGCAGGTCCCCGGTGAGTACAATGCGTTCCTGCTGCTCTACTTCATCGGGGGTGGGAATGGCGGAAATCAGCGCCAAGGTGTAGGGGTGTAGGGGAGCTTCATACAAACGCTCTGCCTCTGCAAGCTCCACAATGCGCCCCAAATACATAACCCCGATGCGCTGACAGCAATGTTTCACCACACTTAAATTGTGGGAAATAAACAAATAGGTAAGGTTCAGATCCCGCTGCAAATCCTCCAAAAGGTTGATGACCTGTGCCTGAATAGATACATCCAAAGCCGATACAGGCTCGTCACACACAATCAGCTTTGGATTTAGCGCCAAAGCCCGGGCTATACCCACCCGCTGCTTCTGCCCTCCGGACATCTCGTGGGGATATCGAGACAGGTATACCTGAGAAAGCCCCACCATATCACACAGTTCCAATATCTTTTGCCTGCGCTCTTGTTCGGTATACAAACCATGGATTGCATAGGGTTCCTGAAGAATATCCCCAATACGGCGGCGGGGGTTTAGGCAAGAGGAGGGATCCTGAAAAATCATTTGGGTTTTACAGTGGAATTTTTTCAGTGCATCTCCCCGCAGGTGGGAGATATCCTGCCCTTCAAAGTGTATTTTGCCGTCTGTAAGGGGATACAATCGCAAAAGCGTCTTGCCCAGGGTGGATTTTCCGCATCCACTCTCCCCTACTAAGCCAAAGGTTTCTCCCGGCTGAATCTGCAGGCTAACACCGTCTATCGCTTTCAGCAGAGCCTTGTGCCCTTTCACCTTTACAGGAAAATGCTGTTTAATATTCAAAAGATCCACAAGCGGCGTCATTGGCATCCCTCCTCTGGCTGTGTGGCGAGAAAGCAACGAACCTTGCGACCGCCTGGTATGATTTGTAGCTGGGGATTTTCCTGTTTACAGCGCGCAACCGCATTGGGGCAGCGGGGATGAAAGCGGCACCCCTGTGGCAGGTTGCCAATATCCGGCACCATACCGCCAATGGCCTCAAGTCTCCCCCCGGGTGGATCGCTCAGCCGCGGTATCGCTGCCAGGAGCCCTCGTGTATAGGGATGGAGCGGATGGCCAAACAGCGCCTGTACTGGGGCACTCTCCACAATCTGCCCGCAGTACATAATCACAACATCGTCACAAAAGTCCCGAACAATTCCCAAATCATGGGTAATCATCATCGTACTCATGGCGCGTTCTTTTTTGATAGTACCAAGTAGGCTGAGTATCTGCGCCTGAATGGTCACATCCAACGCAGTTGTGGGCTCGTCCGCAATCAGCAGCCGGGGATCACATGCCAGCGCAATAGCTATCATAATCCGTTGGCGCATACCGCCGGACATTTGGTGGGGGTAATCGTGAAAACGCGCCTGTGGTGCAGGAATTCCACATTGCACCAGCAAATCTATGGCCTTTTCCTGCGCCTGGCGCTTATTGAGTTTGGTATGTAGCAGCAACGATTCCATAATCTGTTTGCCGCAGGGGATGATTGGATTCAAGGATGTCATGGGCTCCTGAAAAATCATTGCAATTTCATTGCCACGAAGGGTTTGCATTTCCCGGGGAGAAAGGGAAAGCAGGTCGCGTCCTTGGAACAAAACTTGCCCTTGAACCGTGGCGGAATGGCGTGGCAAAAGTCCCATAACCGCCAAGGAAGTGACACTTTTGCCACTGCCGCTTTCACCTACGATGCCCAGCGTCTTCCCGCTTTCCACAGCAAAGCTCACATCCTCCACCACTGTAGCGGACTGTTTGCCCTTACCGAAGGTAACCGACATCTTTTGTATTTCCAATAAACTTCCCATTAAATTGCTCCGTTCCTGAACAGGTCATGCGTATGCTATGTAAATATGGATTATCTCAAGTGGGCATACGGTTATAAAATGCACCACATTATTATAGCGGATTTTACAGCGTAAAGCAAATACTCCTTTAAGAAACTCGCCATAATATCCCCACCCAACTAAAAATAAGGCGGCGAAAACAGGGCACATAGCCAGTTGCGTACCTATAATGTGGCGCGCAAACCTATTCTTACCAATGAAAAGTTTCCCAATTTGAACATAAAACACCCTTATGTTTTGCAACATTTTCTTGTGTTCCTTGCATTCCAAGGTTTAAAAGTATCCCTTAAGCCAAAATCCAATTCTACTAAAAACCATCTTCATT